>JAFAFF010000225.1 GCA_023423605.1 Pseudomonadota bacterium | reverse complement strand
AAGCCGCTGCAGCTGCACGGCGCGTAAAGCGGGGCTCTGCCCCGCTGCGTTCCAGCTTCTTCGCTGCTGGTGGGTGACGACCGTTGGTCGTCACGCTTCTGGCTGGAAGACTTGGTGACGACCAACGGTCGTCCCCCACCGGCCAAGCAACCAGCAACCGATTTAGCACCCAGCAACCGGTCAAGCACCCGCAACCGGCGGTGCCGGATTGCCCACGTATCCCCCTTGTCCCCGCAACGACCGTGCCCAGCGCTGGCGTTTCTGGAAGAAGCCGCTGCAGCTGCACGGCGCGTAAAGCGGGGCTCTGCCCCGCTGCGTTCCAGCTTCTTCGCTGCTGGTGGGTGACGACCGTTGGTCGTCACGCTTCTGGCTGGAAGACCTGGTGACGACCAACGGTCGCCACCCACCAGTCACCCATCAGTCACCCACCAGGAAACGGCGTGCGCGGGGTATCATCGGGGTGTCCTTCGCAATCCGGCGCCGCCGATGTCCCTTGCCGCCGCAACTGCGTCGTCCTTTCCCGAAACCCCGCTCATCCGCCGCCGCGATCCGGTGACCACCGCGCCGTGGCCCGATGGCACCTTGCCCCTGCTTGCCCGCCTGTATGCCAGCCGCGGCGCCACCAGCCCCGAACTGGCGCTGCCGAAGCTGGCCAGCCTGCTGCCGCCGGAACTGATGAGCGGCATGGACGGTGCGGTGCAACTGCTTGCCGATGCCATCGCCCAGCGCCGACGCATCCTGGTGGTGGGCGATTTCGACTGCGACGGCGCCACCGCCTGCGCCGTGGGCGTGCGCGGGCTGCGCATGCTCGGCGCCCATGACGTGGTGCACGCGGTACCCAACCGGATGGCGCACGGCTATGGCCTGTCTCCTTCGCTGGTGGACGAACTGGCCGCGCTGTCACCGCACCTGCTGGTCACCGTGGACCATGGCATCGCCTGCCACGCTGGCGTGGCCGCAGCCAAGGCGCGCGGCTGGCAGGTGCTGGTCACCGACCATCATCTGCCGGGGCCGACGTTGCCGTCGGCCGATGTCATCGTCGACCCGAACCTGCAGGACGATGCATTCCCCAGCAAATCGCTGGCCGGCGTCGGGGTGATCTTCTATGTGCTGCTGGCGCTGCGCCGCCATCTGCGCGCGGCCGGTGCGTTCGGCGCCGGCAACGGCCCTGACCTTTCCACCTTGCTGGACCTGGTGGCGGTAGGCACCGTCGCCGATCTGGTCGTGCTGGACGCGAACAACCGGGCGCTGGTCAGTGCCGGGTTGAGGCGCCTGCGCGCTGGCCAGGGCTGCATCGGTCTCAATGCCCTCATCGAAGCCAGTGGCCGCGACGCGCGGCGGCTGACCGCGACTGATATCGGCTATGCGCTGGGCCCGCGGTTGAACGCGGCCGGCCGCCTGGAAGACATGGCGCTGGGCATCGCGCTGCTGCTCAGCGAGGAGCCACAACAGGCGCGTGCCATCGCGCAGACGCTGGAGCAGATCAACGCCGAACGGCGTGCCGTGCAGCAGGCGATGACCGATGATGCCGAGAAGGCGGTCGCGCGCGTGGTGCTCGACACCCAGGGCCGGCGCCCGCTGACGGCGGTGCTGTTCGACGCCGAGTGGCACCCGGGTGTGATCGGCCTGGTGGCCTCGAAGATGAAGGATCGCCTGCACCGACCGGTGATTGCGTTCGCGCCTGCGGAGCCCGGGAGCACGATGCTGCGTGGATCGGCCCGCTCCATCGCCGGCCTGCACATCCGTGACGCGATGGCGCGCGTGGATGCTCTGCACCCGGGCATGATCGACCGTTTCGGCGGGCATGCCATGGCCGCCGGCCTGAGCCTGCAGCGCAACCACGTTGCGGAATTCGAGGCGGCCTTCGCCGATGCCGTGCGCCAGATGCTGGATCCGGCGCTGCTGCAGCAGCAGTTGCTCAGCGATGGTGAGCTGGGCGTGGAGGAACTGGATCATCGCCACGCCGAGGCGTTGCGCCTGGCCGGTCCGTGGGGCCAGGGATTTCCGGAGCCGCTGTTCGACGGGCATTTCGAGGTGGCCAACTGGCGCGTGCTGAAGGAGCGCCACCTGAAGCTGGAACTGCGCCGTGCCGGCATGGTCGGTGTGCTCAATGCCATCCATTTCGGTGGATGGAGCGGCAATGCACCGCCGCGCCACGTGCATCTGGCCTACAGGCTGGCCTGCGACGACTACCGGGGCGGCAGCGCGATCCAGCTGATCGTGGAGCACTGCCAGCCGGCGTGAGCGCGGTTGCCATCACGACGCGGCAGGGCACGCGCGCGCCATCTGCTGCCCGGCCATCCCGCACCGGCGTGCCACAGCCGGGTTGTCATGCCACGCGGTCACAGGGCCTGGGCTGTTCATCGTGCCGTGCGTCCGGGGCCGGCATCCGCCGACGCGCGGAACCCGGTAGTGCGAACAGCGCCAGCGTGAGCAGCATCACCAGGGTGATGCCGACCGCATGCCAGGCCACGCTGACCAGCCGCGTGTCCGGCAGGGGCAGGGCACTGGCCAGTGCGTGCAGTACCGGCCCCATCGCCAGGCTGATGACGATGAATGCCAATGGACGTGCGAACCGCTGCCAGGTCCGGCGCGGGTCGTCAGGCCAGCTGCGGCATTGCAGTACCACCAGCACGATGAACAGGCCGGCCAGTTGTCCGCCGGTGTCCACTTCGATCCATCCCGACACGCTGGCGACACCGGCCCATGCCAGTGCCAGCACGCCGATCACCGCCAGCCGCCAACGATTGCGCGCTGCGGCCGGAACGCGCGGGAACAGCCAGCAGGCCAGCACCGCCACGGCCAGCCCCGCCAGCCATCCGGCCAGGACATCGGCCAGGAAATGGCGGCCCAGGTACATGCGCGACAGTGCCATCAGCAGCGGCCAGCCGATCACCAGTGCCAGGCGCCACCCCACGCTGCGCACGCCGAAACCGAGCAGCAGCGCCATGCATGCCGCGCTGGCCGCGCCGACATGGCCGCTGAGGAACCCTGGATCGCGGCTGCCTTGCTGGTCGCGGAAGCGGGCGATCGCTTCCTGCGACGGCAGCGACCAGAACCCGGCCACGCGGCCATCGTCGAGCAGCGCCCGCCCGCTGCGGCCCTTGTCCAGCACCCGGGCATCGATATCGCTGGGGCGTGGAAGGTCGGTGGCCTGCTTGACCATCGACGACACCCCCGACATCAGCAGCACCGCCAGCAGGATCATCAGGCCGGCCCGCAGCCGCAGGCCGAAGGCGCACACGGCAATCAACACCATGTAGGCGGTGGCGTAGCCCAGCGCGCTGATGGCGGTCATCAGCGGCAGCATCCAGCCGGCATCGAAAAATCCCTGCAGGGCCACATGCAGATCGGTCTGGAACATTCACCTCCCTCCCTGGGTGCTCACCCTCATCCCTGGCGGCGACAATAGCCTGTTCGCGGGCAGCCCGAACAGGGGACGCAGCACCGTGCTGCGCCGGATCAGCAGCTCATGCAGCAGCAGGCTGCCGGCGAAGGTTCCGGCCAGTACCAGCAGCGGTTCGGCCACCGGCCCCAGCTGCAGCGGGCGCAACCCGTACAGCAGCAGGATCAGTACGGTCTGGTGCAGGATGTACACGCTGAACACCGCCTCGCGCGCATGCGGCAGCCAGCGGAACGGACGGTCCAGCCATGCGCGCGCCCAGCCGAAGATGGCCAGCAGCGCGGTCCATGTATAGAGCGCGCGGCCGAGGCGTTCGGCCTGCGCCCACGGCAGCGACAGCAGCCAGGGGTCGACGCCATGCAGGGTGGGCATCCTGCCCAGTGCGCGGATTCCCAGTTCCACGCTGACCCCGGCCAGTGCCAGCGCCAGCGTTTGCCAGCGCCAGCGCAGCAGCAGCTCCCAGCCCCGTTGCCAGCGCGCGGCGATGAAGCCCAGCGCGAACAACGGCAGCGATTCGGCATGTACGGATACGTCGTTGAACAGCGCATGGGTGGGGGGATGTTGGGGCAGCAGGTAGAGCAGGTTCCAGGTCATCCAGGCGACCGGCAGCAGCAGGCCAAGTGCTGCGATGGTCCGGTCCGACGGGGTCCATGCCGGCAGCAGGCCCCGCAGCGGACGCGCCAGGCTGGCCAGCGCGATCAGCAGCAGCGAATAGGGAATCAGATAGGCCAGGTACCAGAGATGGTTCCAGGTGAAGCCATGGTCGGCGCCGCTGAAGTGCGCCCCCGGCCACGGCCGCAGCTGCCAGTAGCGCAGCAGGAATGCGCCCAGGCCGGGGCTGATGTCACCGGTTTCGACCGCTTCGCAGTACGCCTGCAGGCTGACCACCGCGACGATGCCGAACGCCAGCGGCAGCAGCAACCGCCCGCAGCGCCGCAGCGCGAAGACGGCGCGGCCGCGGGCGGGCAGGGACAGCGCCAGGGCGATGCCGGAAATGGTGAACAGCAGCGGCATGCGCCAGCGGTTCAGCGCGATCATCGGCCATTGCAGCCATTCGAACAGGTGGCTGCTTTTCAGGTGGAAGTCCCACTCGGCCACGTAGGCCATGCCGGTGTGGTAAGGGATGAGCAGCAGCAGGGCGAACACCCGCAGGGCATCCAGATCGTGGCGTCGTGGCATGGGCCGGGCAGTGCAGCGGAAGGAAGAGCGAGCCTGCCCGGGCAGGGCGCCTGCCGACAGCCAAAGGGGTCGCGCAGCGGCCGCGCGGGGACGAATGGCGCGTGGCATGGGACCAATGGGACGGGCGCGATGCCGAGGCGCCGGCATAATGCGCGGCATGGCGATGATACAAGGACTGCCGGCGGCGACGGCATCGACAGGGAAGCAGGGCGCGGGCCGTGGCATGGCGTTATGGCTGCTGCTGTTCCTGGGCTCGGCGCTTGCCAACGTGCTGATGCGCTGCATGCGTGCCGCGCGCGATGGCGAGGCGTTCGTCTGGTTCGACACCGCTGTCGATGAGTTCACCAGCGCGACCGTGTCGCTGCTGCTGCTGGCGGTGCTGATCCGGCTGGCGCGGCGATGGCCGCTGCATGCCGATACCTGGCGACGCCTGCTGCCGGCCTACCTGCTGGGGGCGGTGGCCTGGTGGCTGCTGCACGTGGCCGGGATGGTGCTGCTGCGGCAGGCGCTGCATGCCGTGGCCGGCGGCAGTTACCACTACGGACCGTGGCCGACGCAATGGCTGTATGAACTCTTCAAGGACCTGCAGACCTATGCAACGCTGGTGTGCGCGGTGCATGCGCTGGCGTGGTTCGGGCGGCGCAGGCAGGGCGAGGCGGCGCTGCTGGCCGCACCCGACGAAGGGGTGCCGGTGGAGCCGGTGGAGCGGCCGGCGCACTTCCTGGTGCGCACCCTGGGCAGGGAGTTCCTGGTGGCCACGGCTGACATCGAACATGCGCAGGCGGCCAGCAATTACGTGAACCTGCGCGTACGCGGCCATGACTATCCGCTGCGCATCACCATGACCGCGCTGGAACAGCGGCTGGACCCGGCGCTGTTCCTGCGCAGCCACCGCAGCTGGCTGGTTAACCGCGGCTGCCTGCGCTCCATCGAACCGCGGGAGGGCGGCGAAGCCCTGCTGCACATGGCCGATGGCACCCGGGTGCCATGCAGCCGCCGGCAACTGCCGGTGCTGCGCCAGGCGCTGGGCGGGCAGGGGGGCTGAGCCTGCGAGTGGCGTGATCGGCCGGGGTTATGGGAGGGGGCATCGGGCTGTGACGACCAACGGTCGTCACCCACCAGGGTTGTCAGCCAGCAGGGTTGTCAGCCAGCAGGGGTGGTCAGTCAGCAGGGTTATCAGCCAGCAGGGATTGTCAGCCACCGGGGATGCTACCCACCAGAGTTGTCAGTCACCGGGAGGTGCCGCCCACCGGGGCCGTGGCGACCGGATGGGCCGCGAGCAGTTTTGCTATAATTTCAGGTCATCTTTTCGACCACGAAACCGCCGACATGCTCGAGCTGAATCCTGTCCGCCAGCGCATCACCGATCTGACCGATCGCGTGCTGTCGCTCAGGGGGTATCTTTGACTACGACGCCCGCAAGGAGCGTCTTGAAGAAGTAACGCGGGAGCTGGAAAGCCCCGATGTCTGGAACAACCCCGAATACGCGCAGAACCTGGGACGCGAACGTTCGCTGCTGGAAAAGACCGTTGGCGGCATCGATACCATCCTCGACGGCCTGACCGAATCGACCGAGCTGCTGGAACTGGCCGAAGGCGAACAGGACGAGGAGACCGCGCTGGCCGTGGTGGCCGACCTGGACAAGTTCCAGAAGCACGTGGAACAGCTGGAGTTCCAGCGCATGTTCTCCGGCGAGATGGACAGCGCGGCGGCGTTCGTGGACATCCAGGCCGGTGCCGGCGGCACCGAAGCCCAGGACTGGGCGGAAATCCTGCTGCGCATGTACCTGCGCTGGTGCGAATCGCGGGGCTGGAAGACCGAGTTGATGGAAGTGTCCGGCGGCGACGTGGCGGGCATCAAGTCGGCCACCCTGCGCGTGGAAGGCGATTACGCCTATGGCTGGCTGAAGACCGAAACCGGCGTGCACCGCCTGGTGCGCAAGTCGCCGTTCGATTCGGACAACCGCCGCCACACCAGCTTCACCTCGGTGTTCGTGTCGCCGGAAATCGACGACAACATCGACATCACCATCAATCCGGCCGACCTGCGCACCGACGTGTACCGCTCCTCCGGTGCCGGTGGCCAGCACGTCAACAAGACCGAATCGGCGGTGCGCATCACCCACATCC
>JAFAFF010000371.1 GCA_023423605.1 Pseudomonadota bacterium | reverse complement strand
CGCGGCGATGCCAGCCTGCCGGGCGCCGATGTCCTGGACCTGCGCCAGCTGCCGCGCGCGCCGGCCGCCGACCATGCCGAACCGGATGTGCACGGCAGCAACAATTTCGCGGTGGCCGGCGCGCTGACCGCCGACGGCCGTGCGATCCTCGCCGACGACATGCACCTGGCACTGCGCGCGCCGAACATCTGGTTCCGCGTACGCCTGCGCTATCCAGACCCGGAGGCACCGGATGGCAAGGTGGATGTCAGCGGTTTCTCGCTGCCGGGGCTGCCTGCCATCATCGTCGGCAGCAACGGGCACGTGGCGTGGGGCTTCACCAACAGCTACATCGACACGGCCGATTTCATGCACGTTCCGGCCGATGCACCACTGACCGAGTACCGCGAACGGATCGACGTCGCCGGTGGCGAACCGGTGGAATTCATGGTGCGCGAGAGTGCCTGGGGGCCGGTGCTGCACCGCCATGCGGACGGCAGCGGCGATGCGTTGCGCTGGGTGGCCCAGCTGCCCGGGGCCATCAGCCTGGCGCTGGCGGACATGGTTCGCGCGAAGGACCTGGAGCAGGCGCTTGAGATCGCCGACCGTACGCGTATTCCGGCGCAGAACCTGCTGCTGGCCGACAGCAGCGGACGCATCGCCTGGCGGCTGATCGGGGCACGCCCGGCGCGCGCCGCTGGCTGCGCCCCCCGGGGTCCACGCAACAACGAGGACCAGACCGGTTGCGCCCCCTGGGGAATCCGCAGCGATGCGGCGCCTTCGATCATCGATCCACCCGGGCTGCGGCTGTGGACGGCCAACGGCCGGGTGCTGGACGGCGTAGAGCTGCAGGTCGCCGGCGATGGCGGTTACGACCTCGGTGCACGCGGCGCGCAGATCCGCGATGCCTTGCAGGCACGGACCGCGTTCACCGAACGCGACCTGCTTGCCATCCAGCTCGATGATCGCGCCGTCTTCCTGCAGCGGTGGCATGGCCTGTTGCGGCAGATCGTCGAGCATTCGGACGATCCGGCATTGCAGCGCCTGGAGCAGGCGACGCGGCGATGGGATGGCCATGCGTCAGTGGACTCGGTGAGCTACCGCATCGTGCGCGGATTCCGCGGCATGCTGCTGGACGAGGTGGTGGGCGCCCTGCTGGCGCCGGGCAAGCAGGCACTGGGCGACGATTTCCTGGAGCCACGCCTGCCCCAGTTCGAGTCGGTGCTATGGCCACTGGTGACCGAACGCCCCGCGCACCTGCTGCCGCGCGGGCATGCCAGCTGGGAGGCGTTGCTGGCCGATGTCGCCAGGCGACTGGAAGCGGATCTTTCCGCGCAGGGACCGCTGCAGCAACGGACCTGGGGCGAACGCAACACGGCTGCGATCTGCCATCCGCTCAGCCGTGCCTTGCCGGTGCTGGCGCGGCGCTGGCTGTGCATGCCGGGCCAGCCACTGCCCGGCGACAACAACATGCCACGGGTGCAGGGGCCGGCCTTCGGCGCATCGCAGCGCATGGTGGTATCCCCGGGCCACGAGGCCGACGGCATCATCCAGATGCCCGGCGGGCAGAGCGGCCACCCGCTGTCGCCCTACTGGGCGGCAGGCCATGAGGATTACGTACAGGGAAAGCCGGCTCCCTTCCTTCCCGGCCCCGCGCAGCACACCTTGACGCTGGTTCCGGAGAGATGATCCCCGCGGTGGTGCCGGGCTCTACCGGCACGGACAAATCCCGTAGTGCCGGGCTCTGCCCGGCAACACGGCCTTTTATCAGCCGGGCAGAGCCCGGCTCTACATGCAATGCGGCGGCAATCATGCAGGCAGGGCCTGTGCGTGCACGTCGGCAATCGCGCGGCCGGACGGGTCGGCGGCGCTGGCGAAACTCGCATCCCATGCAATCGCCGCCGGTGACGAACAGGCAATCGATTTGCCGCCCGGCACGGTTGCCGCCGCTGCATGGCTGGGGAAGAACTGTTCGAACACATGGCGGTAGTAATACGCTTCCTTGGTCTGCGGCGGGTTGTGCGGGAAACGCTTGTCGGCCGCCGCCAGTACCCGGTCGCTGACCTGCACCTCGGCATGCGCCTTCAGGCCATCTATCCATCCGTAGCCCACGCCATCGCTGAACTGCTCCTTCTGCCGCCACAGGATGCTGTCCGGCAGATACCCTTCGAACGCGGCGCGCAGCACGCCCTTTTCAACCCGGCGTCCACCGGCGGCCTGGCTGCCGACCATCTTGTGCGTGGCATCCACGCGCATGGCCACGTCCAGGAATTCGCGGTCCAGGAACGGTACCCGCGGCTCCACGCCCCAGGCCATCATCGATTTGTTCGCGCGCAGGCAATCGTAGTTGTGCAGCGCATCGAGCTTGCGCACCAGCTCATCATGGAACTGGCGTGCATCGGGCGCCTTGTGGAAATACAGGTAACCGCCGAAGATCTCGTCGCTGCCTTCCCCGGAAAGCACCATCTTCACTCCCATGGCCTTGATCCGCCGCGCCAGCAGGAACATCGGCGTGGAGGCGCGGATGGTGGTGACATCGTAGGTTTCGATGTGCCGGATCACTTCCGGCAACGCGTCCAGACCTTCTTCGAACGTATATTCGAAGCCGTGATGGACGGTGCCGAGCGCTTCGGCGGCCACCGCCGCGGCGGCAAGATCGGGTGATCCCCGCAGGCCGATGGCGAACGAATGCAGGCGCGGCCACCAGGCCTCGCTTTCGCCACCATCCTCGATGCGCCGGCGTGCATAGCGCGCGGCCACCGCCGCCACCAGCGACGAATCCAGGCCGCCGGACAGCAGCACGCCGTAGGGCACATCGCTCATCAGCTGGCGTTCCACCGCACGTTCGAATGCTTCGCGCAGCGCGACCAGATCAACGGGCTGGCCCTGCACGGCGTCGTAGTCACGCCACGGCTGCTGGTAGTAACGCACCAGTTCGCCGCTGGCGCTGTCGTAGTAGTGGCCCGGCGGAAACTGCGAGGCATCGGCGCAGGTATCCACCAGCGCCTTCAGTTCGGAGGCCACCCGCAGCCGCCCCTGGGCATCATGGCCCCAGTACAGCGGCACCACTCCGATGGGATCGCGTGCGATCAACACGCGCTGCGCACCACGGTCCCACAGAGCGAAGGCGAAGATGCCGTTCAGGCGCTCAAGCCAGCGGGCCGGTTCGCTTTCGCGGTACAGCACGTTGATGATTTCGCAATCCGAACCGGTCTGAAACGCATAGTCCTGCACCAGCGCCACCTTCAGCTGCTGGTGGTTGTAGATCTCGCCGTTCACCGCCAGCACCAGTTGGCCATCGTGGGAAAGCAGCGGCTGCGAACCGCCGGCCGGATCGACGATGGCCAGCCGCTCATGCACCAGCAGCGCGCCTTCGTCCAGATGGACGCCACTCCAGTCAGGGCCACGATGACGCTGGCGCTGCGAGGATTCCAGCGCATGGCGGCGCAGGGCGGGTAGATCGTCGCCAGCCTGCAGGCCGAAGATTCCGAAGATCGAACACATGGTGCAACTCCTGGTTGTGGGGGTCATCCAGCGATGGGATCCGACCGGCCACCGGCCCGGGGATGCATCCGAGCACAAAAAAACCCGCATCGGCCGATGCGGGTTCCTGGTGTCCGGGTGATGTGTTGCTTCAGCTACCCTGGGCGCAGTCCCGCATCGGCCGCGCACGATTATTCGCGCGCAGGTTGGTGCGGTTATTGGTGTTGACGGCGCTGGCCAGGGAACTGGGCATGGGTCGAACGTACCGTGCCTGCGCACGGGCTGCAACTGTTGCGTTGGCAACCAAGGGGCGGCGAGCGGCGGAGCCCCTCGTGGCCGGCGACAGGCGGATGATCCGGCTGGCCGTGCGGGTGGGCTGGACGGGACGCGCCCACAAACCATCCATGTGGGGCTCGTTTCGCGCCATCCATGGCGCTCAACGGTCCCGTCCAGCCCACCCGCACGGCCGCTGAGGGTTTTTCGTGTGCGCCGGCCACGTAGAAAAATAAAAAACGGTAGAGGGTGACGACCAACGGTCGTCACCCACCGGAAGTTTTCCAGCGGAGACCTGTCCCATCGGAGACGTCAGCCACTGGAGGGCGGAGCCCGTACCCACACCCACGCTCCTGCCTTGGCTGCCGTCGAGCTTTCGGAGGAGGCTGGCGATGGATGGCCAGGACCGTTGAGCGCCATGGATGGCGCGAAACGAGCCCTACACGGACGTACTTGCGGGCGTGTCCTGGCCATCCATTGCCAGCCTCCCACCCGATCGATGCAGCTGTTGCGGTTGCTGTCGCTGTTGCCTGCAGCATTTGCCGGGCGCGGCCCGGCATATGCCTCAGGCCAGCAGGCGTTCGATCAGCTTTCGGTAAAGATCCGGCAGCGCTTCCAGCTCGTCCACGCGCACGTTCTCGTCCACCTGGTGGATGCTGGCGTTGACCGGCCCCACTTCGATGCACTGCGCACCCAGCGGCGCGATGAAGCGCGCATCGGACGTGCCACCACCGGTACTCTCCTCCGGCGCACGCCCCGCGTGCGCGGCCAGTACCTCGCGCGCCGCCGCGCGCAACGTTCCTTCCGGGGTATGGAACGGCTCACCACTACGATGCCACTTCAAGGTGTAGGACAGACCATGGCGATCCAGCAGCGCGGTGATCTCCGCCTGCAGCCGGTCCGCATCCCAGTGCGGGTTGTAACGCAGGTTGAAATCCACCTGCAGCTCACCCGGAATCACGTTGTTCGCGCCGGTACCGGCATGGATGTTCGATACCTGCAGGCTGGTCGGCGGGAAACTCTCGAAACCTTCGTCCCACGACCGCGCGGTCAACTCCGCCAGCGCCGCGGCCGCCTGGTGGATCGGATTGCGGGCCTTGTCCGGATACGCGACATGCCCCTGCACCCCCTGCACCAGCAGCCGCGCCGACAGGCTGCCGCGCCGGCCCACGCGCAGCAGATCACCCAGGGTCGCCGTGGACGAAGGCTCGCCAGTGATGCACCAGTCGATGCGCTGCCCGCGTTCGGCGAACAGCCGCGCCACATGACGAACGCCGTCGATGGCGTCGCCTTCTTCATCGCTGGTCAGAAGCACCGCGAGCGTTCCAGCGTGTTCCGGATGCGCAGCGACGAACTGTTCCGCGGCCACCACGAAGGCGGCCACGCTGCCCTTCATGTCCGCCGCACCGCGTCCGTACAGCACGCCATCGCGGATTTCCGCGACGAACGGATCGCTCTGCCAGGCCTCGCGCGGGCCTGGCGGCACCACGTCGGTGTGGCCCAGCAGCACCAGTACCGGCGCACCACTGCCATGCGTGGCCCATAGATTGTCGACCTCGCCCAGGCGCAGGTGTTCGCAGGAGAATCCCGCCGCCTGCAAGCGCGCCGCAAGCAGCTGCTGGCAACCGGCGTCGGCAGGCGTCACCGAGGGCCTGGCGATGAGGTCGCAGGCCAGGTCCAGCACGGCGCTCACGCGCCCCCCACGCCGAAACGCGCCTTGAAGCCGTTGTCGCTGAATCCCTGGCTCACCTTGCCATCGTCGGTGACCACCACAGGCCGTTTGATCAGCTGTGGGTACTCACGCAGCAGCAGCTTCCACTCGGCATCGGATGCGGCCGCCTTGCGGTTGTCCGGCAGCTGGCGCCAGGTGGTCGAGGACTTGTTGACCATCGCGCCCAGCCCACCCAGCTGCGACGCCCAGTGCAGCAGCGTGTCCGGATCGGGCTTGTGTTCGCGGTAATCGACAAAGGTGTACGGCACGCCGAAGCGGTCCAGCCACCGGGTCGCCTTCTTGCAGGTATCGCAGTTCTTCAAACCGTGGACGGTGGTGCTCATGACCCTATGCAATGCAGGAAAACAGAGCGCCAGAATCTCACAACAGGCGTTCGGACACGACCCGGAACGCAACCC
>JAFAFF010000347.1 GCA_023423605.1 Pseudomonadota bacterium | reverse complement strand
GGTTCGCTGGCCCCCATCGGATAGACATCCAGCAGGCCACCGCGCACGGCGAAATCGCCGGGGTCCATCACCTGCGGCACATTGCGGTAGCCGGCGCTTTCCAGGCGACGCTTTTCGGCGTCAAGGTCCAGGCGCTGGCCGACCTGGAGGTCGAAGCTGCCGCCGATGACGTACTGCATGGGCGCCAGCTGCTGCATCAGGGTCTGCACCGGCACCACCACCAGCCCGCGCTTCAGGCCGGGCAGCCTGTGCAGGGCGGCGAGGCGCTGGGAGATGATGTCCGGGTGCGGGCTGAAGCGATCGTAGGGCAGTGTCTCCCAATCCGGGAATGCGACCACCGGCAGCGACGGATCGTCGCCCAGCAGCGTGCGCAGGTCGGCTTCGATCTGGTTCGCGCCGTGGTTGTCGCGGGCGATGACCAGCAACGGCCCATCGTGCACCTCCGCCGCACGGGCGAGATGCCAGGCCAGGGCGGTAGCCGAGGAAGGGGTGCGCCACCAGGCGCGGAGCTGGCCGGCACGCGGCAGCGGCGGAGCGGGAAAGGGAGAGCGCGACATGGACCGCGGATTCTAGCAGAGGCAATTACCGGCACATCGTGACGACCGTCGGGTGGGTCACGACCGGCGGTGGGTCACGACCGGCGGTGGGTCACGACCGTTGGTCGTGACTGCAGACGGCCGGCAGAAGCGGTGACGACCAACGGTCGTCACCCACCAGGTACATCAGCTGCCCAAGTGCATCAGCTGTCCAGGTGCATCAGCTGTCCGGGTGCATCAGCTGTCCAGTTCCAGCACCATGCGCACCAGCCCCGGGGTGCCCTGCGGGTGCGGCACCGGCTTGAAGCCCAGCGAGTCGGCGAGCTGCTTCATGGGTTCGTTTTCTTCGGCCACGTCGCCGTACAGGCGATCCAGATACTTGCCGCGCGCCCACTTCACCAGCTTGCGCATCAGCTGGCGGCCCAGGCCCTGGCCGATCAGGAACCGGCTGATCAGGATGGCGTACTCGGCCTCGCGCGTCCCCTGGATGATGGAGGCACGCGCGACCGCGCCGACCACCGCTTCGCCGGCCGGCAGCGATTCGGCCGCCACCAGGGTGATCTCGGTCTTGGGGTTCGGATGGGTCAGCCGCTGGGTGGTTTCCGGCGACAGTTCGGTCACCGCCTGCAGGAAGCGGTCACGGATTTCTTCCGGACCGAACAGGCTGAAGGCCGCCTGCAGCGGCGCGCCGTCTTCGGGACGGATGGGGCGGATCAGCAGCTCGTGGCCGCTGGGGGCCTTGAAGATTTCGTGCCAGGGCGGCATGCGGTTGCGAGTGGCCATACCGGGTCATTCCTTGGTGGTCCGGCGATTGTGGCATTCCCCCAACGGTATTCCGTGAACGGAATGCTCACAACCGTTCAGCCCGGCGGCTGCATGCCCACGCTGCCTGCCCCCGGGCCGGCAGCCCCGGCCGGGGCGTCATTCCACGGCCTTCAACCAGTCCAGGCGGGTGCTGGCACCGGTTTCGCCAAGGTGCTGGCGCAGTGCCGGAAGCGCCGGGCCGACGACCCGGTCGAACTGGTAGGGCGCGTTGAGCACCAGCATGCCACTGCCGTTGAGGCGCAGCGGCGAATCGTCCGGGCGCACCAGCAGTTCGATGGTCAGCGCCGATCTCACCGGCAGCGCGCTGGCCTTGCGCAGGAAATGCAGGATGCTGCGGCGCTGCTTGATCGGGAACCAGACCGCGCAGGTGGCCTGCGGCCAGCGTTCGAGGATCTCCTTCAGGGCGGCGAGGATGCGTGCGTACTCGGCATCCTGCGCCTCGTACGGCGGGTCGATCAGCACCAGTCCGCGGCCGATCTTCGCGCCATTGACCTTCGGCGGGATCAACGCCCGGATCTTCTCGTAGCCATCGCCTTCGTGCACGCCGACGCGTGCATCATGCGCGAACAGCGTCTTCAGCGCCTCGGCCTCGTCCGGCTGCAGCTCACAGGCGGCCATGCGGTCCTGCTCGCGCAGCGCCTGCGCGGCCAGCAGGGGGGAACCGGGATAGGTGATCATCGCACCGACCGGGTTGTCCGCCTGCACGGCCTTCAGATAACGCTCGACCACCTCCGGAAGCTTCGGCTGCGACATCAGCCGCATCACGCCGTCTTCCGCTTCCAGCGTCTTGCGGCTTTCCTCGCTGGCGAGCAGGTAACGGCCACGTCCCCCATGGGTATCCAGGACGAAGAACGGGCTGTCCTTGCGCTTCAGGCTGTCGATCAGGGCCAGCTGCACGATGTGCTTGAGGACATCGGCGTGGTTGCCGGCATGGAAGGCATGGCGATAGTTCATGGCGCGCAGTGTACGGGGCCGGGGCCGCAGCGGCTATGCTGCCGCCATGACAGAAGCAAAGGCCCGCGTGCTGGTGGTGGAGGACGAGCCGGCCATCGCCGATACCATCCTCTATGCGTTGCGCAGCGAAGGCTTCGCCGCCAGCCATTGCCTGCTCGGCGGACAGGCGCTGGAACAGCTGCGCCAGCAGCCTTTCGACGCGGTGGTGCTGGACGTGGGCCTGCCGGACATCGGCGGTTTCGAGGTCTGTCGCCGCCTGCGCATGCTGCCCGGCGCGCCGGGGCAACTGCCGGTGATCTTCCTTACCGCGCGCAATGACGAGATCGACCGCGTGCTTGGCCTGGAGCTGGGCGCCGACGATTACATGGCCAAGCCGTTCTCGCCCCGTGAACTGGTGGCGCGGGTGCGTGCGCGGCTGCGGCGGAGCACGCCGCCGGCGACCGGCGATGATGCTGCTGCCCAGCCCGGCTGGCAGCAGCGGGGCCGGTTCGCCATCGACCGCGAAGAACACCGCATCCGCTGCGGCGACAGCCTGCTGGACCTGACGCGCTACGAATACGCGCTGCTGGCCGCCCTGCTGCAGCGTCCAGGCGCCATCCTCAGCCGCGCGCAGCCGATGGACCGTGGCTGGGACCGCGATGCCGACAGTGCCGACCGCACGGTGGACACCCACGTCAAGACACTGCGCGCGAAGCTGCGCGCGGCGGGGGTGACCAACGATCCGATCCGCACCCATCGCGGTCTGGGCTACTCGCTGGAGACCTGAGCATGCGCCTGGGCCTGAAATTGTTCCTGGGCTTTTTCCTGATCGTGGGCATCGCCGCGTTCTTCGTGATGCGCGTCTTTGTCGACGAGGTGAAGCCCGGCGTGCGGCAGGCCATGGAATCCACGCTGGTGGATGCAGCCAACGTGCTGGCCGAACTGGCCGCGGCGGACATGAAAGCCGGCACGCTTTCCCATGGCGGATTCAGCGCCAGCCTGGCGCGTGCCCGGCAGCGTGATCCGCAGGCGCTGGTCTGGCGCTTTCCAAAGCGTTCGCTGGATTACCAGGTGACCATCACCGATGCGCGCGGCATCGTCGTGTTCGATTCCCTGGGGCGCGACATCGGGCGCGACAACTCGCGCTGGAATGATGTGTACCGCACGCTGCGCGGCGAGTATGGAGCGCGTTCCAGTCCTGAAACTCCCGGCGACGCCGAACACACGGTGATGCACGTGGCCGCGCCGATCCACGATCCGGCCGATCCGCAGGCATTGATCGGGGTGTTGACGCTGTCCCAGCCCAATCGCAGCATCGAGCCGTTCATCGCCGCCAGCCAGCGCCAGATCATGCAGCGTGGTGCCTGGCTGATCGGCCTGTCGGCGCTGATCGGCGTGCTGATGACAGCCTGGTTGATGTCCGGCATCGGCCGCCTGAACCGCTATGCGCGCGCGGTGAGCGCCGGTGAGCCGGTGCCGCCACCGCCGTCGCGCCGCGATGAGATCGGCGATCTCGGCCGCGTGCTGGAAACCATGCGTCGGCGCCTGGAGGGCAAGGCCTATGTCGAACAGTACGTACAGTCGCTCACGCACGAGATGAAGAGTCCGCTGGCGGCCATCCGCGGCGCCGCCGAGCTGCTGCAGGAACCGATGGCCGAGGCCGACCGCGCGCGTTTCGCGGGCAGCATCGTCGACCAGCAGCAGCGGCTTACCGAAACCATCGACAAGCTGCTGGCGCTGGCCGAGGTGGAACAGCACGGCTGGCTGCAGATGCGCGAGCCGCTGGCGTTGCCCGCGCTGCTGCAGGATGCGATGCAGGCGGTGCAATTGCGCGCGCGCAGCGCCAGGGTGCAGCTGCGCCTGCAACCGACGCCTGCGCTTCAGGTGCACGGCGATGGTTATCTGCTGCGGCAGGCCATCCAGAACCTGCTCGACAACGCCATCGATTTCTCTCCGGCCGATGGCATCGTGGAGGTGCAGGCCCGCGTGCAGGGCCAGGAACTGGTGGTGGAGGTGAGCGACCAGGGGCCGGGCATCCCGGACTTCGCACGCGAACGCGTGTTCGAACGTTTCTATTCACTGGCGCGACCCGGCACTGGCACGCGCAGCTCCGGTCTTGGGCTGCCCTTCGTTCGTGAAGTGGCCCGCCTGCATGGCGGCCATATCGGCATTGGTCCGCGCGAGGGCGGCGGTACGCTGGCGCAGTTCCGGCTGCCGCGGGCACCGTTGCCACGCGGGTGAGCGCCGCTCTTCCGTAGAGCCGGGCTCTGCCCGGCTGAGGCTCTACCGCGCAGCGGGGCAGAGCCCCGCTCTACCTGGGGTACCGCGTAGAGCCGGGCTCTGCCCGGCTGAGGCCCTACCGCAAAGCGGGGCAGAGCCCCGCTCTACGTGGTTACCAGATCACCACGCGCTTGTCGTCGGCACGCACCATCGGCTGTCCGGCCTTGCACTGGAACGCGGCGGCGAACGACGGCATGTTCGACGGCGCGCCGTTGGCACGGAAGTTCGCCGGCGCGTGCGGATCGGTGTTCAGCCGTACGCGCAGCTCGCCATCGGTGAAGTTGCGGCGCCACACCGTGGCCCAGTTCATGAAGAAACGCTGGTCCTGGGTGTAACCATCCACGTCCACGTTCTTCGACGGGTCCTCCTTCAGCGCCATCTGCAGCGCATCGTAGGCCACGGTCAGGCCACCCAGGTCGCCGATGTTCTCGCCAAGGGTCAGCTTGCCCTTGACGTTCACGCCCGGCAGCGATTCATAGCCATCGAACTGTGCGACCAGCCGGTCGGTACGCTCGGTGAACGCCTTGCGGTCGGCATCGGTCCACCAGTTGTCGAAGTTGCCGTTGGCGGCGAACTGGCTGCCGGAATCGTCGTAACCGTGCATCATCTCGTGGCCGATGACCGCGCCGATGCCACCGTAGTTCAGCGCCGGATCGGCCTTGGCGTCGAAGAACGGCGGCTGCAGGATGGCGGCCGGGAACACGATCTCGTTCTTGGTCGCGTTGTAGTAGGCGTTGACGGTCTGCGGGGTCATGCCCCACTCGGTCCGGTCCACCGGCTTGCCGATCTTGTCCAGCATGTAGCGGTAGTTGTACGCGCGTGCCGCCTGCATGTTGCCCAGATAGCTGTCACCAGTGGTCTGCAGGCCCGACCAGTCGCGCCACTTGTCCGGGTAACCGATCTTCGGCGTGAAGCTTGCCCACTTCTCCAGCGCCTTCTTCCGGGTGTCCTCGCCCATCCATTCCAGCTTCTCCAGGCGTGCCTTGAGCGCTTCGGACAGATTCTCCACCAGATGCTGCATCTGCTCCTTGGATTCGGCCGGGAACACCGCGTCCACATACAGCTGGCCCAGGGCCTCACCCATTCCGCCGTTCACGGCATCCAGCACGCGCTTCCAGCGCGGCTGCATTTCCTGCTGGCCACGCAGGGTCCTGCCGTAGAAATCGAAGTTGGCCTTCTCGATGTTGCTGGCCAGGTACGGTGCGGCCTCATCGATGGCATGGAAGCGCAGGTACGCCTGCCAGGTGCTGGCCGGCACGTCGGCCAGCATCCTGTCCACTTCCTGGAAGAACTGCGGCTGGGCGAGCGAGAACTTCTGCGCGGCCGGCACCTTCAGGGTGTCGAACAGTGCGGTCCAGCTGAAATTCGGCGTCAGCTTGTCTGCATCGGCGGCACTGAGCGGGTTGTAGCGCTTGGCCGGGTCACGCAGTTCGATGCGCGAAAGCGACGCCTTGGCCAGGCGGGTCTCGAAATCCATCACCGCGCTGGCCTGTGCTTTGGCGTCGCTGGCATCGACGCCGGACAGCGTCAACAGCTCGGTGATGTAGGCCACGTAGGCATCGCGGATCTTCGCCTGCGACGCATCGAAGTAATAGCCCTTCTCCGGCAGGCCCAGGCCACCCTGGCCGACATAGGCGATGACGTTGCCGGAATCCTTGTAATCGGCATTGGCGAACAACGAGAACAGTACCCCCTGCCCCTGCGCCTGGCTGTCGCGCAGGTACTGGGTGATGGCGGCGGTGTCGTTCAGGCCGGCGATCTGGTCCAGGCGCGGCTGCAGCGGCGCCAGACCGGCGGCATCGATCTTCGCTTCGTCGTTGCCGGTCTTCCAGATATCGCCGATCTTGGCGTCCACCGAGCCGGCCTTGGCCTCGCGGTCGGCGGCCTGCTGCACCAGCGCGTGCTGCACTTCCAGCGAACGTTCGCGCAGGATCTCGAAGCTGCCCCAGGTGGTCTGGTCGCCCGGCACCGGATTGGCCTTCAGCCACTTCTGGTTGACGAAGGCGTTGAGATCGGTACAGGCCGAAATGCTGGTGTCCAGGTCGGCGTTGTCGAGCGAGATCAGCGGGGTCTTGATCTGCGACTGGTCGAATGCCGGCTTTGCGGCATCGGTGGTGGCTTCGGGCGCGGTGTCGGTCTTGCCACAGGCGGCCAGCGTGGCGGCGATGGCAACGGTCAGGCCCAGCGGGGCCAGGGTGCGGAACTTCATGGGACTCTCCGGCAGGTAATCCCCGAGGGTAGCCCGGGGATTGCCGGCGGCGGACGGGCCAAAGGTCACAGGACCGTCACCTGCCATCATGAGCCGGGCCGGGCCCGGCGCATCGCTCCCCGGCCGGACCGGGTTACTTCGCCTTGCCCTGGTTGGCCACGGCTTCGGCGGCCCTGCGCGCCGCTTCCGGATCGCCCAGGTAGCGGTAGGACTGCACGGCCAGGGTGTCGTCCAGTTCGAACAACAGCGGAATGCCGGTAGGAATGTTCAGTTCGAGGATCTCCTCGCGCGAAACGTTGTTGAGGTACTTGTACAGCGCGCGCAACGAATTGCCATGCGCGGTGACCAGCACGGTCTTTCCGTCCTTCAGCTGCGGGGCAATGGAATCGAACCAGTACGGCAGCACGCGTTCCAGCGTGGTCGCCAGAGATTCGGTACCCGGCAGTGCGTTGCGGTCCAGGCTGGCGTAACGACGGTCGTGGATCGGGTGGCCGGGATCCTCGATGTCCATCGCCGGCGGCGGGATATCGTAGGAACGGCGCCATATCTTGACCTGCTCCTCGCCATGTTTCGCGGCGGTTTCGGCCTTGTCCAGCCCCTGCAGGCCACCGTAATGGCGCTCGTTCAAGCGCCAGCTCTTGCTCACCGGCAGCCAGTCCTGGTCCAGTTCGGCCAGCGCGCCCTGCAACGTGTGGATGGCGCGCTTCAGCACCGAAGTATGGGCGACATCGAACTGCAGGCCTTCCTCGCGCATCAGCCGGCCGGCGGCGGCCGCTTCCTGGCGTCCCTTGTCGGTGAGTTCGACATCGACCCAGCCGGTGAAGCGGTTGTCCAGGTTCCACTGGCTCTGGCCGTGGCGCAACAGTACGAGTTTACGGGTCACTGCAGGGTCTCCAACGAAGGGAAGGCAGGCGCGCATTGTAGCGGCGATGACAGGAGGCTGCCGGTGAGGTGCCTCGGTCGCCGCCGGGTGTCAGTGATGCACGTGGCCGTGGTGACCGGGGTGGTCGTGCTTGCCGCCAGCGGGCCCTGCCCCGCAGGCATCACCACAGTGATCCGTCTCGGCCTGCAGGGTCACATGATCGATGCCATGGTGTTCATGCAGGCGGTCGGCCAGCTCGCGGCGCACGGCATCCGCATCCGCGTCTGCGGCCAGCACCACGTGCGCGCTCAAGGCTGGCGTGCTGGAGGCCAGCGCCCATACATGCAGGTCGTGCACGTCCAGCACCGCGGCATGGGCGCACAGGCTGGCGCGCACATCGTCCAGCACGATGCCCTTGGGCACGCCTTCCAGAAGCACGTTGACCGCTTCGCGCAGCAGCACCCAGGTACGTGGCAGCACCCACAGGCCGATCAGCACGGCCAGGATCGGATCGATCACCCGCCAGCCGGTCCAGCGGATCAGCAGCGCGCCGATGATCACCGCCACCGAGCCCAGCATGTCCGCCCACACTTCCAGATAGACGCCCTTGACGTTCAGGCTCTCGCCACTGCCGGCCTTCAGCAGCCGCATGGCGATGAGATTGACGCCCAGGCCGATCGCTGCGATCACCAGCATGCCGGTGGAGGCGATGTCCTGCGGCTGGCGGAAGCGCGCGATGGCCTCCCAGAGAATATAGGCCGCCACGACGAACAACATGCCGCCGTTGAACAGTGCGCCGAGCGCTTCCAGGCGCGCATAACCATAGGTGCGGCGCGCATCGGGCGGACGACGGCTCAGCCGCACGGCCACCAGCGCGATCATCAGCGCCAGGGTGTCGGTGGCCATGTGCGCGGCATCGGACAGCAGCGCCAGGCTGTTGGTGACGAACGCGCCGATGATTTCCGCCAGCAGGAAGGTGCCAGTCAGCGCGAGTGCCCACCACAGCGGCTTCTCGTGGCGGATCTCACCGGGCAGGTGGTCGTGGTCGTGGCCCATCGGGGTCTCCTGTACGTTGCGTGCAGGCTACGCCGTGGGGCCGGGGGATACCATCACAGGGGTTATAACATCGCGGATCCGCGTTGATGCTCCGGGCCGCGTAGAGCGGGGCTCTGCCCCGCTTCGTGGTGGCCCCGTGTAGAGCGGGGCTCTGCCCCGCTTCGCGGTGGTTCGACCAGCCGGGCAGAGCCCGGCTCTACGTGGACTGCTTCAGCCGGGCAGAGCCCGGCTCTACGTGGGTTGTCAGAAGCCTACGCGCATGCTGGCCCAGTAGGCGCGGCCGGGTTCGTTGTAGGTTGCCGCGCCGGCGGCGCTGCTGACGCTTTCACGGAACAGGCGCTTGTCGCCGATGTTGTTGACGCCCATGCCGAAGCTGACCTTTTCGGTGATCTTGTAGCGCGCGCTCAGGCCCCACACGTTGTAGGCACCACGCTCCTGCAGCACCAGCGCGTCATCGCAGTCGGCGGTAGCGCTCGGGGTGCATTTCGGATCGTTGTTCATGTCGGCGGTGGCCGGCTCCTGCTTGCCGTAGAACGTGCCGGTCAACAGCAGCGACAGGTTCTCGGTGGCCTGCCAGTCCAGCATGGTGTTGACCGTATATTCCGGAATCACCGACAACGGCTGGCCGGTGGTCTTGTTCTCGTTCTCCACCATGTAGGTGAAGTTGGTGCTCCATTTCAACACGTCACCGCGATTACCCAGCAGCGGCACCACCAGGTTGCCCTCCACGCCCTGCACCACGGCCTTGGGTGCGTTTTCCCAGCGGAAGATGCGGGCAGTGCCGAGCGTGGTCACGCCCACCGGTACGTAGCCCGCTTCGATCTTGTCCTTGTAGTCGTTGTGGAAGTAGGTCAGCGAGGCCTGCCAGCCACTCTGCGGCGCCCACTCCACGCCGATTTCCTTGTTGATGCTGGTTTCCGCGTCCAGGCTGGCGTTGCCCTGGATGTAGCAGCCGTTGCCCAGGCTCTGGTAGTTGTCGGGGCAGCCATTGCCACGCGTGTAATACAGATAGTCCGGATTGGACTGATACAGGTTCGGCGCCTTGAACGCGCGCGCGACACCGCCCTTGACCACCCAGTCCTCGTTGACGCGGAACTGCGCGTTGATGCTGGGGCTGGCGTTGTTGCCGAACTGGCTGTGATGATCCAGCCGCAGGCCCGGGGTGAGGATCCAACGATCGCCCAGGTAGATGTTGTCCTCGACGAACACCGCGGTGGTCTGCGCGTCGGCCTTGCCGCGCGCGCGGTCGGGCGACAGCCCTGGGACTTCGCCACCGTTGTTGCCGGACTGGCTCATCGAATAGGGATCGGTCAGCTCGCTGTCCAGGTATTCAAAACCGATGGTCCAGATGTTCTCGGCACCGCCGATGAGGGTCGGGAAGCTGACTTCGCCATCCAGCTGGTAGTTGCGCAGCCGCGAAGTGGACCACGCGTCGGCATTGCCGATGGTGCCTTCGGGGCCACCGGCCAGGCCCTCGTTCAGGCGTGTATTGTTGGTGCCTTCCGCCGATGCGGTGATGCGCGAGGTGACATCGCCCCAGCGCCCGCGATGGGTGATGGCGCCGGTGTTGCGGTACATGCGGTTGGTTTCCGCACCCTTCTCGGCCAGTTCCGTGGTCAGCTCGGTGCCGGTGCTGCTGACCGCGCGGTCACCGGCGTAGATGTTGCCCTGGCGGCTGGTGCCGCCCTCGAACTCCAGCACCTGGTCGGCGTTGATGTCCCAGCGCAGCAGTGCGTTGACGTCCTTGTTCTTGACACCCTCACGGCCAGCCGGCGGTGTCACGCCGCTGGCGTAATCGCGGTTGACATCCAGCGAATCGGCATCGGTGCGGTTGACGTTGCCGTACAGGCGGAATGACAGCGCATCGGTCATCGGGCCGCTCAGCTGGAAGCCGGCGCGTTCGCTGCCCCCTTCTTCGCCATGCTGCGTCACAAGCCCATAGAGGTCGATCGCACCGCTGAGGTCGCCGGTGGGCCGCTTGGTGATGATGTTGACCACGCCGCCGGAGGCACCGGAGCCATAGCGTGCCGCCGCCGGGCCGCGCAGCACTTCGATGCGCTCGATCATCTCCGCCGGCACCCAGTTGGTATCACCGCGCGTGTTGCGTTCACCGCTGCGGCCCATGCGCACCGCATCGCGGGAACCGACACGCTTGCCGTCCACCAGGATCAAGGTGTTTTCCGGCCCCATGCCACGCAGGTCGATCTGGCGGTTGTTGCCGTACTGTCCCGACGCGCTGTTGCCGGTCAGGTTGACGCCCGGCATGGTGCGCAGCA
>JAFAFF010000269.1 GCA_023423605.1 Pseudomonadota bacterium | reverse complement strand
CCACCGTCACCCTGGATCCGGCGCATGCCAAGGGCATCAAGTCCATCCAGGAGGAGCTGCGCAAGGGACTGCCGAAATCGGCGCGTGCCGATTATTTCGTCGGCAACCAGGGCGGCGATTCGGGCGGAAACCAGGGCGTGCAGGTGCAGCTGGTGGGCGATTCCAGCACCTTGCTGCAGGAGATCGGCCAGGAAGTGCTGCCGCTGCTGGCGCAGCGAAGTGAACTGCGCGACGTGCGCATCGACAATGGCGAGAAGGGCAGCGAGCTGGCGATCAAGGTGGACCGCGAACGCGCCGCAGCGTTCGGCTTCAACGCCGAACAGGTGGCCAGCTTCGTGGGCCTGGCGTTGCGCGGCGCGCCGCTGCGCGAGTTCCGCCGCGGCGACAATGAAGTGCCGGTGTGGGTCCGCTTTGCCGGGGCCGAGCAGAGCACGCCGGAAGACCTGGATGGCTTCAGCGTGCGCACCGGCGATGGCCGCACCGTACCGTTGCTGAGCCTGGTGTCGGTGGAAATGAAATCCTCGGCCACCCAGATCGGTCGCACCAACCGCCAGACCACGCTGACCATCAAGGCCGGACTGGCGGAAAAGATCACGGCGCCCGAAGCCCGCAAGGCGATGGAAGCGGTGCTCAAGCCGATGAATTTCCCGGCCGGCTACAGCTTTACCTTCGACGGCGGCGACTACGGCGATGATGGCGAAGCCATGCAGCAGATGATGTTCAACCTGCTGATCGCGCTGCTGATGATCTATGTGGTGATGGCCGCGGTGTTTGAATCGCTGCTGTTCCCGGCGGCCATCATGAGCGGCGTGGTGTTCTCCATTTTCGGCGTGTTCTGGTTGTTCTGGATCACCGGCACCTCGTTCGGGATCATGTCCTTCATCGGCATCCTGGTGTTGATGGGCGTGGTGGTGAACAACGGCATCGTGATGATCGAGCACATCAACAACCTGCGCCGTCGCGGCATGCCGCGCACGCAGGCGCTGGTGGAAGGTTCACGCGAACGCCTGCGGCCGATCATGATGACCATGGGCACGGCGATCCTGGCGATGGTGCCGATCTCGCTGACGGATACGCAGATGTTCGGCGATGGCCCGCCGTATTTCCCGATGGCGCGTGCCATTGCCGGTGGCCTGGCGTTCTCCACCGTGGTGAGCCTGCTGTTCCTGCCCACCATCTACGCCGTGCTGGACGACGCACGCAACGCCGTGGGCCAGCTGATCCGCAAGGCGCGCGGACGCGGCGTGGACGCGCCCGTGGTGACCCCGTAGAGCGGGGCTTTGCCCCGCTGGTCGGTGATCCCATCAGCCGGGCAGAGCCGGGCTCTACGCCGCTGCGCGGTATCCATCAGCCGGGCAGAGCCCGGCGCTACCCGGCGACGTTGCTCCACACCTTGCCGGCGGTGAGCCACAGGCCCAGCATGCTGCCCAGGTTGGTCAGCATGAAGGTCAGCACCACGCGGGTGACGCGGTTGCGGTACCAGCCCTTCACGGTCTGCGCATCGTCGCGCAGCTTGAGGAAATCTTCGTAGGCCGGCTTGCGCAGGCGTGCTTCCACCAGCGCCGCGAACGCGCCGGTGGGGATGCTCAGCCGGAACGGCTTGAACGGCGCCACCACGATGGCGGTCAGGATGCTCAGCGGATGGCTGCCGGCCAGCAGGCAGCCCAGCCCGGCCAACCCGCCCGTATACATCGCCCACAGCGCCAGCAGTTCGGTACCCACGCCCAGCCCGCCACGGTAGAAACCCACGGTGATGCCGGCCAGCACGATGGCCAGGATCACCAGGGTGAACCACGGGATGTTGCGCTTCTTCGGCACCGCTTCCAGCTGCGCGCGCAGCGGCAATGGCGCTTCCGTGTCGGTTTCCAGGTACGTGGCCAGCCCGGCCAGATGACCGGCGCCGACCACGGCCAGCACCTCGCGCTGCGCCGGTTCGGTGCCCTGCGCTGCGCGCTCCTCGCGCAGCCGCGTGGCCATGTAACGGTCGCGCTCGCCGATGATGGTGTCGTACAGCACCGGGCTTTCGTTGGCGAATTCACCGAAGCTGGACTCCAGCATGTCGCCCTGTTTCAGCTTCTCGATTTCGTCCGAACCGACTTCATCGGAAGAGAACAGGCCAGCGCCCAGGCCCATCATCAGCTTGAGCTTGCCGAAGAAACCCAGCTGCTGCGAAGCACGCTTGAAGGTCAGTCCGACTTCGCGGTCGATCAGGTGCACCGGCAGGCCGCGTTCCCCGGCCAGCACCACCGCGCGCTTCAGTTCGGCGCCCGGTTCGATGCCCAACTGCTCGGCCAGCCGTCGCTGGTAGGCAGAAAGCGCCAGGTTGGCCGCGAACAGGGCCACGCGCCCCTTGCGGATCACCTCCACCAGATCCAGCCTGGCCAGCGTATCCGGGTCGGTCAGTGCCTGCAGCCGTTGCGGGTCGAGTTCCACCGCCACCGCATCGAAGCGGCCACTGTCGATGGCTTTCTCCACCGCCTCCACGCTGGCGTGGGAAACATGTGCCGTGCCGAGCAGCGTGTAGCGCACGCCGTCGCGTTCAACGACACGCACCGGCTGGCCCGCGAACACGGCATCGCCGGCCAGGTCGCCGCCGGAAAGGGGAAGGGTATCGGTCATGCTCTCACTCATCTGAAGGTGCGCTTTCGGCGCCGTCGCCCAGCGCGCGCTGCATCTGGACGGTATCCAGCCAACGGCCATGCTTGCGGCCCAGGCCGCGGAACACGCCGACCAGTTGGAAGCCGAAACGTTCGTGCAGTTTTATCGAGGCGGTATTGGTCGGTTCGCCGATGACCGCCACCATCTGCCGGTAGCCGCGTGCCACGCAGGCATCGATCAGCGCCTGCAGCAGCGTGGTGCCCACGCCGCGGCCCTGGAAGCGGGCATCGACATACACCGAATTCTCCACCGTCCACTGGTAGGCCACGCGGGTACGGTAGGTATTGGCATAGGCGTATCCGGCAACCTGGCCGTCCACTTCGGCCACGATGTACGGAAAGCCGCGGGCGACGATGTCCTGCATCCGCCGCAGCATCTCGCCCGGGTCGGGAATGTCGTATTCGTAGGTGTTTACGAAGTCGGTGACTTCCACCGCGTAGATCGCGGCGATCGCAGCGATGTCGGTTTCACGGACATCGCGGATATGCACGGGCATGGCTCGGTTTCCCGCGGCGTCAGTCGATGTAGCGCTTGAGCAGGTCGCCGTACGCATCAATACGGCGATCGCGCAGGAACGGCCAGATACGGCGTACGTGTTCGCTGCGTTGCAGGTCCACTTCGCACACCAGCACGGTTTCTTCGCCGCCGGCTTCGGCGATGAACTCACCCTGCGGGCCAAGCACGTGGCTGTTGCCCCAGAACTGGATGCCGGATGCGCCAAGCGGCGACGGTTCATGGCCGACACGGTTGCAGCTGAGCACGGGCACGCCATTGGCCACGGCGTGGCCACGATGGCTCAGCACCCAGGCATCGCGCTGGCGGTTCTTCTCATCCTGCGCGTCGTCCGGATCCCAGCCGATGGCGGTGGGATACAGCAGCAGTTCGGCGCCGGCCAGCGCCATCAGGCGCGCCGCTTCCGGATACCACTGGTCCCAGCACACCAGCACGCCAAGGCGGCCGACCGAGGTGTCGATCGGATTGAATCCCAGGTCGCCCGGGGTGAAGTAGAACTTTTCGTAGAAGCCCGGATCGTCCGGGATGTGCATCTTGCGGTACTTGCCCAGCAGGGTGCCGTCCTTTTCGAAGACAACGGCGGTGTTGTGGTACAGGCCGGCGGCACGGCGCTCGAACAGCGAGGCGACGATGACCACGCCATGCTGGCGGGCCAGGTTGCCGATGCGTTCGGTGCTGGGGCCGGGAATGGGTTCGGCGAGGTCGAACTCATCGACCGATTCGTGCTGGCAGAAGTACGCGCCGTTATGCAGTTCCTGCAGCAGGACCAGTTTCGCGCCCTGCGCTGCGGCCTCGGCCACGCGGGACTCGATCACGGCCAGGTTGGCTGCGGCATCGCCGTGGTTGCGCTCCTGGATCAGGGCGACGGCAAGGGGCTGGCGGGGGCTCATCCGGATACGGTCCTGCAAGGGGAAAACACGCATGTTAACGCGGATGGGGAAGGGTGGCGTGGTGGTGGCTGAATGGTGGGGTTGGCTGGCCTGCGGCCGGCAGAAGCCGAAGCAACAGCAACGTCAACAGCAACAGCA
>JAFAFF010000251.1 GCA_023423605.1 Pseudomonadota bacterium | reverse complement strand
CGCTGTTGTCGGGCAGCTTGCCGATGTCTTCAGCGACGATGGAATCGACCACCATGTCCGCTTCCTGCTTCATCGTCTGCGCGGTCTGCAGGCTCTGCCGCAGCGCGGTCACCACCACGGTGTCCAGCTCGGTGGTGCTGGGTGTGGACGAGGGCGGCGTGGCGGCAGGATCGGCGGTCGTGCCGGTGGTGCTCTGCTGGGCCAGCGACAGGGTCGGTACGGCCAGTGCGGAAAGGATCGCGAGGGACAGCAGGGAGCGGTGGGAACGAAGGTTCATGGCGGTGTCTCCGGATTCCGGAAAGAGGGCGCGGTGCGTGGATCCCCGGCGCCAACAGGCGGCCGGGGACATCGGGTTCAGGGGGTCGTTACAGCGTTGCGCGGGGTGTCGGCAAGCGTGCGGAACAGTTCGGCTTCACGGGCCCGGTACGGGGTGCCGTCGGCCTTGAGCAGATCGTGGAACCACACGGTGGGCTCTTCCATCGTGTACGGACGCTGCCAGCTGTCCCACGGGAAGCGCGTCTGGATGGCGCCGTCGATGAAGCCCCAGTTGATCATGCCGATGTTCTCGCGGCGGGCGATCGGCAGGATGGTGTCGACGTTGGAACCGTTGCCGCGTGCCAGCCATTCGGTGCAGATCAGCGGCCGGCCATGCTTGCGCAGCTGAGCGACGCGGGACTCGAATGCTTCGGGTTGCTCATAGTTGTGGAAGGTGATGACATCGGACTGCTCCAGCTGGGTGCGCTGGATGGAGGTTAGCGACGCGGCGCCGGGCGACCAGTCGTCACCGATCCACACGCCGCTGGTCAGCGGCTGTACCGGCTTCTGCGAGCGCGCCCAGCTGAAGATCTTCGGCAGCAGCTCGGCGATGCGGGCCTGTTCGCCCTCCAGCTGCTTGTCGATGTAGTTGCCGCCGCCGGGATTGTCCGGCTCGTTCCACAGGTCCCAGGCCAGCACGCGCTTGTCCTTGGCAAAGGCGCCGATGACGCCCTGCACGTAGGCACGGAAATGCGCGTCATTGGCGGGGTCCACCAGCATGTGCCGGCTCGGGCTCTGCACCCAGCCGGAGTTGTGCACGCCCGGGATCGGCCGGCGCTGCGGGCCGAGCACCGGATCGGGATCCCAGCAGCTGTCGAACAGCACCAGCATCGGACGGATGCCATGCTTGGCGGCGATGTCGAGGAACTGGTCCACGCGGCGCAGGAAGCCCTTCGGATCCTGCTGCCAGAGCAGGTCGTGCAGGTACACGCGCATGGTGTTCATGCCGAACTGCTGGCGTGCCATGCCCAGTTCGCGGTCGATTCTGGCCGGATCGAAGGTATCGGCCTGGAACATCTCCAGCTGGTTGATGGCATTGGAGGTGGAGTAGTTCGCGCCAAGCAGCCAATCCTGCTTCGCGTACCAGCTCTCGGCCTCGGCCGCCGTCCAGCGCTGGCCTTCAGCGGCGTGTGCCATCGGTGAGACGGCCAGCAGCGTTGCCAACAGGGGGGAAAGCCACTTTCGCATGGGGTGCAACTCCTTTCGTGGGACGACCTGGGTCGTCGAAACAATGGGCATGCCTTCGGCATCCACGACGGCGGTGGCCGTCGCGCCTTGGCGGCACGGGGCGCCCGCAGGCGCCTGGATCAACGTGGTTTCGGGGCGTCCCGGTCGGTCGAGAACTGGTAGACGATCCGGTTCACGTACTTCTCGCCGGGGGCCAGACGTGCAGAACCGAATGCAGGCTGGTTGGGCGTATCCGGGAACAGCTGTGGTTCCAGCGCGATGGCATCGCCCTGGCGGTAGACATGGCCACCCTTGCCGACAGTGCTGCCGTCAAGGAAATTGCCGGAATAGAACTGCAGCCCCGGCTGCGTGGACAGCAGCGACATCACCCGGCCGGAGCGCGGGTCATGCACGCGTGCCACTTCGCGCGGCTCGCGGCTTGGCGCACGGCTGACCACCCAGTTGTGGTCGTAGCCTTGTCCGTGCAGCAGCTGCGGCTCGTCGCCACGACGCAGATCGCGACCGATCGGCTTGGGGGTACGGAAATCGAACACGGTGCCGTCCACCGGCTGCAGTGCGCCGGTCGGGATCAAGGTCGCATCGACTGGCGTATAGGCATCGGCAGCGATCATCAGTTCATGGTCCATCGCCGTGCCCGAGCCCTCGCCGGACAGGTTCCAGTAGGCGTGGTTGCTGAGATTGACGATGGTGGGCGCGTCGGTGGTTGCGCTGTATTCGATGGCGAGGCGGCCATCGCCTTCCAGTGCGTAGGTCGCGGTGACCGTCAGCGTGCCCGGAAAGCCCTGGTCGCCGTCCGGGCTTACATGGCGCAGGGTGGCACGGTCGGCGCGCGTTTCCACCACGTCCCAGACCACCTTGTCGAAGCCGCGCTCGCCGCCATGCAGGCTGTTCGGGCCGTTGTTGGTGGGCACGTTGTAGGTGCGTCCATCGAGCGTGAACCGGCCATGGGCGATGCGGTTGGCGAAGCGCCCGACGATGGTGCCGAAGTACTGCGGATTATCGAGGGTGGCCTGCAGCGTGGCATCGCCCAGCAGGACATCGGCGTACTTGCCTTCACGGTCCGGCACGTCCAGCGAATGCAGTGCGGCACCCAGTGTCAGCACGCGTGCCTGCATGCCACTGCCGTCGCGCAGCAGGATGGATTCCACCTTGGTGCCATCGGCAAGCGTACCGACGACGACGCGCTCCTGCGCGCTGGCCGCAACAGCGACCGCGAGCGCCAG
>JAFAFF010000182.1 GCA_023423605.1 Pseudomonadota bacterium | reverse complement strand
GCAGTGGTGCTGGAGGTCGGCGCCAGCGCCAGCGGGCACGCTTCGGCCGGCACGCTGACGTCCAGGTGCACGTCGGCAGCGGTGGCCAGGCTGGACTGCGGCCGGCCGGTCATGGAGATCAGCACGTTGCCCTGGCGCTTCAGCACCGGCAGCAGCGTCAGCACTTCGTCCGATTCGCCGGAATAGGACAGCGCCAGCACCACGTCGGCTTCGGTGATCATGCCCAGGTCGCCGTGGCCGGCTTCGCCGGGGTGCACATAGAACGCCGGGGTGCCGGTGGACGCCAGGGTGGCGGCGATCTTGCGCGCCACATGCCCGGATTTGCCCATACCGGTGGCCACCACCCGGCCGCGGCTGGCCAGGATGTGCTGGCAGGCCTGCTGGAAGGGTTCGGCCAGCCGTGCGGCCACCGCATCCAGGGCCTGCCGTTCGATCTCGAACACGCGCTTGCCGCTGGCGATCAGGGCCGCTGCCTGGCCGGGCGCGCCGGCAGGAGGGGAAGACAGGTTGGGATCGGCCATGCGGGCGCCACGCAGCGGAGTAGAATGTGCCGACATTTTATTAGGAAAGCCCGTTGGACGCTGACACCATCCGCAACCTGATCGAAACCGGCCTGCCCGGCGCGCGTGCCGACGTGCGCGGCGACGATGGCGTGCATTTCGAAGCGACCGTGGTCTGTGAAGCCTTCGCCGGCAAGCTGCCACTGGCCCGCCACCGCCTGGTGTATGCCACCCTCGGCGATCTGATGGGCGGCGCGATCCACGCGCTGGCGCTGAAGACCGTGACCCCGGCCGAAGCCGGCTGAACTGCGAAAAGACCCTGATACATGGCCAAGATCGTTGTGACCGGCGGCAACGCGCTGCACGGTGAAGTAAGCATCTCCGGCGCCAAGAACGCCGTCCTGCCCATCCTCTGTGCGACCCTGCTGGCCGATGAGCCGGTGGAGATCACCAACGTGCCGCACCTGCACGATGTGATCACCACGGTGAAGCTGCTGGGCGAACTGGGGGCCAGGGTGACCATCGACCAGGGCACGCTGTCGCGCGGCAGCGCGATCGTGGTGGACCCGCGTCCGGTGGACCAGCATGTGGCGCCGTACGAACTGGTCCGCACCATGCGCGCCTCGATCCTGGTGCTGGGCCCGCTGCTGGCGCGCTTTGGCGCCGCGGAGGTGTCGCTGCCCGGCGGCTGCGCCATCGGCTCGCGTCCGGTGGACCAGCACATCAAGGGCCTGCAGGCGCTGGGTGCGGACATCGTGGTGGAAAACGGCTTCATCAAGGCCACCGCCAAGCGTCTGAAGGGCGGCCACTTCACCTTCGACATGGTCAGCGTGACCGGGACCGAGAACGTGCTGATGGCGGCCGTGCTGGCCGAAGGCACCACCGTGCTGGACAACTGCGCGATGGAGCCGGAAGTGACCGATCTGGCGCATTGCCTGATGGCGCTGGGCGCGAAGATCGAAGGCCTGGGCACCGCCCGGCTGGTGATCGAAGGCGTGGAGCGCCTGGGTGGCGGGCGGCATGAAGTGCTGCCGGACCGCATCGAGACCGGTACCTTCCTGGTTGCCGCAGCGATGACCGGTGGCCGGGTGACGGTGAACCGCGCGCGCCCGGATACCCTGGATGCGGTACTGGCCAAGCTGGTGGAAGCCGGCGCCCGCATCGAGACCACCGCGGACAGCATCACCCTGGACATGCACGTCAAGCGGCCGAAGGCGGTCAACCTGACCACCGCGCCGTATCCGGCGTTTCCCACCGACATGCAGGCACAGTTCATGGCGCTCAACTGCGTGGCCGATGGCGTGGGCGTGATCAATGAAACGATCTTCGAGAACCGTTTCATGCACGTCAACGAACTGCTGCGGGTGGGGGCCGATATCCAGGTGGAAGGTCATACCGCCATCGTGCGCGGTGCCGAGCGTCTGAGTGGCGCGCCGGTGATGGCCACCGATCTGCGCGCTTCGGCGTCGCTGATCCTGGCCGGGCTGATGGCCGATGGCGATACCACCATCGACCGCATCTACCATCTGGACCGTGGCTACGAGAACATCGAGGAGAAGCTGTCCTCGCTCGGTGCCACCATCCGGCGGGTGTCATGATCCTGCGCGGCAGGTTCACGCGTCGCCGCAAGGCACTGCTGGTGCTGGTGCTGATCGTTCTGGCATGGCTGGGCTATGCGTGGTTCGCGGGCATCGCGGTGACGCGCGGCATCGAGCAGAAGGACATGGACTGGAATGGCGATGGCACGGTGACCCGCGAGGAGATCCTGCAGTCGTTCCATGCCGTGGGCGTGAGCGACAGCAAGGACGGCAACCGCGAGTGCCGCACCTTCGTGTGGCGCAGCACCGGCGAGCAGATCCGCGTGGACTGCAGGACCGTGTTCAAGGCCGAGTGACCTGCCGGGGGGCGGGGCAGGTGGGTGAGGGAACAGGCGGTGGGTGAAGTAACAAATGGTGGGTGAAGTAACAAATGGTGGGTGACGACCGTTGGTCGTCACCTGGTTTTGCAGTCAGGAGCGTGACGACCAACGGTCGTCACCCACCGCCACCCTGTCACTCACCTCCATCCTGTCACCCACCGGCATCCTGTCACCCCCACCGCACCCCCGTAGAGCCGCGCTCTGCCCGGCTGGCGAAAGCCCGGATCAGTTCACGGCCTTGATGGTCAGGTCCAGCGCGTCCTTGCCGCTTTCACGCTGCAGCAGGCGCGCCGGCACCGGGAATTCCGGCACGATCCACGCGATCAGTTCCTTGTTGCCGTCCACGCGCGATACCTTCGTCGCCTCGTAGCGCTTGCCGCTCACGGTCACCGCCTCCTTGCCCACCACCTTGTAGGTCATCGGCTTGACGCGGCCCTCGTCGACCATGCGGTAACTCAGCGGCTTGCCGGCTGCCAGGTCGCGGGCGATGGCCAGGTTGATCAGCAGCGCATCCATGTCGCCCGCCTTCAGCGCCACCGGACCGGCGCGATCGGGCTTGATGTCGCCCTTCCAGGTGGCCTGCTTGCTGGTCCAGTTGTAGTTGGCCTGTACGTTGCGCTTCTTCACCAGCAGCACCGAGCTGTCCTGGCTGCTCAGCGGCCGCAGGCGGCCGTCGGCTTCCTCGAACACGGTGCTCTGGCTCAGGTCGGCCAGCTGGTTCTTCACTTTCAGGCTGTAGCGCCACTTGCCGCTGCCTTCGCTGGCCAGGGTCATGGTGCCGTTGGCCTGCATGCCCATGTAGCTGGCCAGGTAATCGGCCTTGAACGGCTGCAGGGCCATGGCCGGCAGGCTGGCGACCGACAGCGCGGCAGCGGCGATCCAGGTCAACGGGCGTTGGAATGTGGTCATGGTCAGACTCCTTGGTATTCGATCAGGCGCAGGTCGATGCGATCTTCGCCATCTTCGCGTTGCAGGATACGCACCGGCGTCGGCACGCCGTTGGCGATCCAGAGGGTGGTTTCGTCGTTGCCGCCGTTGCTCCGGTAGACGCGCAATGCGTTGTAGGACAGCTCGCCGACCTGCACGTTCTCGGTCTGCGGAGCGGCCTGGTAATCGTGCTGGCGCACCCGGCCGACATCGACATAGCGGTAATGCAGCGCGCTGCCGGGGCGTGCGTCGCGCATGATGGCCAGGTTCAGCAGCAGCGCGCTCTGGTCGCCGGGCTGCAGCGGAATGGGCAGCGTGCGCTGCTTCTTCAGGTCGCCCTTCCATTGCGCGGTGCCGGCCTGCCAGTCATAGGTGCCGGTGACCTTCTTGCCCAGGAACAGACCCTTGCGCACCGTGCTCTGGCTCAGCGGTACGTACTGGCCATCGCGGTTGTCGAACACCGTGCTCTGTTCCAGGTTCAGGCCCAGCACGCTGGCGAAGCCGCGGCGGCCGATCACCTGCATGTCGATCCGCCACTGCGTGCCACCGGCATGGGTGACGCGCATGGTGGCGTCACCCGCTTCCTTGCCCTTGTAGAACGCCTGGTAGGTGGCGGTGAAGGGCTCCAGGGCAGGCGGCTCCCATGCCATCGCCGCCAGTGCCGGCGGCGGTGCGGGTGCGTCCGGTGCAACGGCGGGGTCCTGCCGGGCGGCCGCAGGCAGCGCCAGGCAGAGCAGGACGGACAGCATCGGCACGGCGCGAGGCAGGAACGTCTTCTTCTTCATACCGGAAGGTGGCGAAAGGGAAGGGAAAGGATGCCAGCGCCGGAGTCAGCGGCGCGTGTTCAGCAGCTCAACGATGCAGCGTTCCGGCTGAATCCAGCAGCAGCGGACCGCACAGCGGGTGCTCATCGAGGTAAATCTGACCGTTCCGTTCAGCTACGCGGCCGCTGGCCAGCAATGCCAGGCTGGCGATCAGCAGCGGGTGTTCCACGCCAAGCACGCGCTGGGCCAGGGTTTCGGCGTCATCGCCGGCCTGTACCGGCACGCGCGCCTGGGCCAGCACGGTGCCGGCATCCAGTTCGGGTACCACGAAGTGCACGCTGGCGCCGTGTTCGGCGTCGCCGGACTGCAGGGCGCGCGCATGGGTATGCAGGCCCTTGTACAGCGGCAGCAGCGAGGGATGGATGTTGACCAGCCGTCCTTCGAAGCGGGCCACGAACGACGCACCGAGGATGCGCATGTAGCCGGCGCAGACAATCCAGTCCGGCGCGATGGCGGCGATGGCATCGCCCAGTGCGGCATCGAAGGCGGCGCGGTCAGCGAAATCGCGCGGCGCGGCGGCCCAGCGGCGCGCCGCGGGCACGCGCTGCAGGGCGGCGGCGTCGGTGCGGTCGGAGAACACGCCGGCCACGTCGGCCTGCAGGCCACCCCTGTCGATGGCATCCAGGATGGCCTGCAGGTTGCTGCCCCGGCCCGAGGCCAGCACGGCGAGGCGCATGGTCATGCGATGTGCGTGCAACGGGTGGACGCGGACATCGGCTCAGCCGATGCGCACGCGCTCGCCGCCTTCGGCAGCGGCGACAACCTTGCCGATGGTCCAGTGCTCCAGGCCCTGCGCGCTTACCGCTTCACCCACGGCCGCGGCCTGTTCTGCGGCGACGATCAGCACGAAGCCGATACCGCAGTTGAAGGTCCGCCACATTTCCGCATCGGCCACCGCGCCTTCGCGCTGCAGCCACTGGAATACCGGAGGCAGGGTCCAGCTGGAAGCGTCGATGTCCAAGCCGAGGCCATCGGGCACCACGCGGATGATGTTCTCGGTCAGGCCGCCGCCGGTGACGTGGGCCATGCCGTGGATATCGGCGCCATGGGACTTCAGCAGCGACAGGATCGGCTTGACGTACAGGCGGGTCGGCGCCATCAGCGCGTCCACCAGCTTCACGCCATCGCCCAGTTCCAGCTCCGCCGGCTGGCCGGCGCGGTCATAGATGCGGCGCACCAGCGAATAACCGTTGGAATGCGGGCCGGAAGAGGCGATGCCGATCAGCACGTCGCCTTCAGCGACCGCCGCGCCGTCCTTCAGTTCGCTCTTTTCCACCGCCGCGACGGTGAACCCGGCCAGGTCATATTCGCCCGGCGCGTACATGTCGGGCATTTCCGCGGTTTCACCGCCGATCAGTGCGCAGCCGGCCTCGGTGCAGCCGTTGGCGATGCCGCCGACCACCGCCGCCGCGGTATCGATATCCAGCTTGCCGGTGGCGAAATAATCCAGGAAGAACAACGGTTCAGCGCCCTGAACCAGCACGTCGTTCACGCACATGGCGACCAGATCGATGCCGATGGTGTCATGGCGGCCCAGCTGCTGGGCCAGCTTCAGCTTGGTGCCCACGCCGTCGGTGCCCGATACCAGTACCGGCTCGCGGTACTTGCCGGACAGGTCGAACAGGGCGCCGAAACCGCCCAGGCCGCCCATCACTTCGGGGCGGAAGCTGCGCTTTACCAGCGGCTTGATGCGCTCGACGAGTTCGTTGCCGGCGTCGATGTCGACCCCCGCGTCGCGGTAGGTGAGGGGCGTAGGGGCGGAAGACGGGCTGTTGGTCACGGGCGTCGGCGCTGGCTGGGTGAACGGACGATTTTAACAGGCCACGTTGGCGTAAAGCCCCTGTTCGGGCAACAATCTCCCCGGATACGTCGAGCCAATGGAAGTCCAGATGCCCCGCAGCCCCCTTCGGACCCTGTTCCTGACGATGCTTCTGGCGTTGTCCCTGCCCACCGCCGCGCTGGCCCAGAGCGGCCTGCGCACCGAAGGTGACGTGGCCCGGGCCAGCGGCACCTATGAAGCCGAGGTGCCGGTACGCGGCCAGGGCGAGGCCGATCGCAATGGCGGCCTGGCCCGCGCGCTGGGTGAAGTGCTGGCCAAACTGTCCGGCGACCGCGGCATCACCAGCCGCCCGGGCGTGGTGCAGGCGCTGCGCAACGCCAAGGATTACGTCGAAAGCTTCGATTACAAGCAGGACCAGGGCACCGCCGCCAGCGGTGCGCCGAGCTTCCGCACGTTGCTGGTGGCGCGCTTCCGTCCCGATGACGTGGATGCCATGGTGGCGGCGCTGGGCCTGCCGGTGTGGCCGCAGCCGCGCCCCAAGCCGGTGCTGTGGCTGGCCATCGATGACGGCAGTGGCCCGCGCCTGGTGAGCGTGCAGCAGGCCAACGCCGTGCGTCCGGTACTGGACCGGGCGGTTGAGCGGGGCTACAAGCTGGGCCTGCCGTCGGGCAGTACCGCCGAGCAGGCGCTGGTCGGCGCGATCTGGCGGCAGGACACTGCAGCGGTGGCCCGCGCGTCGTCGCGCTACGCCCCGCCGATGCAGCTCATTGGCAAGCTGTACCGTGCCGACGGCGGCTGGGCGGCGGACTGGGTGTTCGTCGACAACGGCCGTGAGCTGAACAAGTGGACCACCCGGGACGGCAATGCCATGCGTGCCATGGCCGCCGGTGCCGATGGCGCCGCCGATGCCCTGGTGAAGCGCTATGCCAAGGCGGGCGCGGCCACCGGCCAGGCCGGTACTTACCGCGTGGTGGTCACCGGCATCGGCAGCGCCGACGATTACCTGCGCATGGCAACAGGCCTGCGCGAGGTGGCGGTGGTGCGCAACGTGGTGCCGGTACGTGCGCAGGGCGACCGCCTGGAGCTTGACCTGGAAATGACCACCGGCCTGCCGGGCCTTAACCGCATGCTGGGCGACAACGGCGTGCTGGTGCCGGTGGCGCCGGTGGCGATCAGCCTGGAAGGCGAAGAACAGACCCCGGCTCCGGCCAGCAATGAGTACCGACTGCGATGATCCTGTCTCCCGAGGCGGAAATCGCCCTGTTCCTGAGGCGCCTGAAGTTCGTTGCCGTGGCGGTGATGATCGGCTGGGTGGTGTGGCTGCTCGCACCGATCCTGATGCCGTTCGTGCTGGCGCTGGCGCTGGCCTGGCTGGGCGACCCGCTGGTGGACCGCATCGAGGCGACCGGGCGTTCGCGCAATACCGGCGTGATCCTGGTCTTCGTGGCGATGGTGCTGGTGATCACCGCGATGATGCTGGTGCTGGTGCCGATGATCGAACGGCAGATCAGCACGCTCATCGCTACCGCGCCGCAGGCGCAGGCCTGGGTGCTGCAGACGGGTATTCCCTGGTTCGAGCAGAAGACCGGCCTGGAAGTAATGCAGTGGATGGATCCGGACCGGCTGATGGAATGGATCCGCAGCCACTGGCAGCAGGCCGGTGGCGTGGCGCGCTCGTTCTTCGGTTACGTACAGCGTTCGGGCTTTGCGATGGTGACCTGGGTGGTCAACCTGCTGCTGCTGCCGATCCTGGCGTTCTACTTCCTGCGCGACTGGGACACGCTGGTGGAGCGGGTCGCTTCGCTGATTCCGCGCGACAAGGTCGCCACCATCAGCACGCTCGCGCGTGAATCGGATGAGGTGCTGGGCGCGTTCATCCGTGGCCAGTTCCTGGTGATGATCGCGCTGGGCGTGTTCTACGCGGCCGGGATGTCGCTGGTCGGGCTGAAGCTGGGCCTGCTGATCGGCCTGATCGCCGGGCTGATCAGTTTCATTCCCTACCTGGGCGCTACCACCGGCCTGGTGATGGCGGTACTGGCGGCGCTGGTGCAGGCGCAGGGCATCGACATCAAGCTGCTGGTGCTGGTGGGCGTGGTGTTCGCTGCCGGCCAGCTGCTGGAAAGCTACGTGCTGACGCCGCGCATCGTGGGCGACAAGATCGGCCTGCACCCGGTGGCGGTGATCTTCGCGGTGATGGCCGGTGGCCAGTTGTTCGGTTTCACCGGCATGCTGCTGGCGCTGCCGATGGCGGCGGTGAGCAACGTGCTGCTGCGTTATGCGCACCAGCGCTATCGCGCCAGCGAGCTGTATGCCGGCGAGAAATCGGCGATCGTGCTGGAAGGGCGGGCGGAGAAGCCGACCATCATCATCGACCCCACGCACAAGGGCCCCGAGCCGCAGTGAGCGCTGTCCCGCAGTTGCCGCTGGCCCTGCGCTATCCGCAGGACGAGCGGCTGGAAACGTTCATCGGCGCGCCCGACGGTGCGCTGGCGCAGCTGCGTGCGGTGGCGGTGGGGGCCAGCCAGGAGTGGATCTATCTGCAGGGCGCTGCCGGTACCGGCAAGACGCACCAGGCGCTGGCGACCTGTTCCAGTGCCGAGCAGGCGGGCCGGCTGCCGACGTATGTGCCGTTGGCGGCGGTGGGCGGGCGCGTGCGCGATGCGCTGGAGGGGCTTGAGCAGCGTGATCTGGTGGCGCTGGACGGGCTGGATGCGGTGGCGGGCCGGCGCGACGACGAGGTGGCGCTGTTCGATTTCCACAACCGTGCCCGTGCGGCGGGGGTGACGGTGCTGTACACCGCGCAGCAGGCACCCGGCGCGCTGGGGCTGGCCTTGCCGGACCTGCGTTCGCGCCTGGGGCAGTGCGTGCGTGTGGTGCTGCAGGCGCTGGACGAGGAGGGCCGGGCGGCGGTGCTGCGCGACCGTGCGCTGCGGCGTGGACTGGCCATCGATGAGGCGGCCATCGAATGGTTGCTGTCACATTCCGGGCGGGAGCTGGGTGGGCTGATCACGTTGATGGACTGGCTGGATCGGGAGTCGCTGGCGGCGAAGCGACGGATCACGGTGCCGTTCCTGCGCCAGGTACTGGAAGACGGCCGCCCGCGCTATTGAGAGGGGGCCCGGCAGGGCTTCGCCCTGCACCCGTACAGCCGGGCTCTGCCCGGCTGCTTCAGGATCAAGATCAACAGCAACAGCAACAGCAACAGCAACAGCAACAGCAACAGCTGCAATTTCCGGGATTGGCGACTGGTGGTGGGTTGCCAGGACACGCCCACAAGTACGTCCGTGTAGGGCTCGTTTCGCGCCATCCATGGCGCTCTACGGTCCTGGCAACCCACCACCAGCCACCTTCGACAGTTTCCCGCGCGCTGCCGGAGATGCAGGCTATGCATGGATGGAGATTGCTGACGCTCGCAGCCGGAAAATCGGCTGATATCTGCTGTGGTGAGTGACAAGAATGTGGTGGGTGACGACCGTTGGTCGTCACCGGAGCAAGCGCAGCGACGCGACCCGCTTTCGCTTTTTTCTTCTTTTTCCGTGGTTGGCTGCCCTGAAACTGTCAGAGGCCGGGCGGTCGGGCGGGGCGGGACCGTTGAGCGCCATGGATGGTGCGAAACGAGCCCCACATGGACGTGCTTGTGGGCGTGTCCCGCCCCGTCCGACCGCACGGCCCAGCCCCAGATCGCCACAAACCACCACGAGGGGCTCAGCCGTTCGCCGCCAGCTCCGCATCCAGCGCCCGTAGCCGCTCCACCGTTCCCACATCCGTCCAGCGGCCGCGATGGTGCTGGCCGGTCACTTGGCCGCGCGCCATGAAATGCTTCTGCAGCGGCACCACGCTGAAACGCGGTGGGATGCGTTCGCTGCCTGGCGCGTCACCGACCACCGCGCGCCAGTCGGCCACGATCGCGGGCCGGTAGACGCCGATGCCTGCGTAGGTCAGGCAGTCACCATCGCGATCATGATGCAGCACGCCGGCATCATCCAGACGGTAATCGCCCTGCGGATGCTGTGCCGGGTTGTCCACCATCACCAGATGGGCCACGCCTGCGGGCTCGGCCGGCAGGGTGGCGAAATCGAAATCGGTCCAGATGTCCCCGTTCACCACCAGGAACGGGTCCTCGCCCAGCATCGGCAGTGCATTGAGCAGGCCACCGCCGGTTTCCAGCGGCGTGTCGCCTTCATGCACGAAGTGCAGGCGCAGCCCCCACTGGCTGCCATCGCCCAGCACCGGCGCGAAGCATCCGGCCAGCCAGGCGATGTTGACCACCACCTCGCGGATGCCGAGCGCTGCAAGCCGCTCCAGATGCCATGCGATCAACGGCTTGCCCGCGACCGGCAGCAACGGCTTGGGCGTATGCAGGGTGAGCGGACGCATGCGTTCGCCCAGGCCCGCCGCGAAGATCAGAGCCTTCATCGCGCCGGCTCCGGATCGCCCAGCGCGGCCATGGCCGGCCGGATGCGCTCATCGAGCAGTTGGCGCAGGCCATCCAGTTGCTGGTAGCGCGGCAGCACCTCGTCCAGATAGCCGATGAAACGCGGCGCATCGTCCAGGTAGTGGCCCTTGCCGTCGCGGTAGCGAAGGCGGCTGAAGATGCCCAGGCATTTCAGGTGGCGCTGGATGCCCAGCCAGTCGGCATCGCGCAGGAACACGTCCAGCGCTGGCACCGGCAGGCCGGCATCCAGGGCGCGCGCGTGGTAGCGCGCCAGCCAGCCGTCCACCCGTGCCAGCGGCCAGCTAAGGAAAGCATCCTTGAACAGGCTGATCGGGTCATAGGCGATCGGCCCGCGCACCAGGTCCTGGAAATCCAGCACCGCTGGACCATCGGCCACCGGCATCAGGTTGCGTGGCATGAAATCGCGATGGGTCATCACC
>JAFAFF010000139.1 GCA_023423605.1 Pseudomonadota bacterium | reverse complement strand
GAAGCGCACCCGAACCTGGCGGTGCTGCGCACGTTGTCCAAGGCGCATGCGCTGGCGGCGGCACGCATCGGCAGCCTGGTCGCCGCGCCGGCCATCATCGCCGCGCTGCGCCGCTGCCAGGCGCCGTATCCGGTGCCGCAGCCCTGTGCGGAGTTGGCCCTGGCCGCGCTGCAGCCTGCCGTGCTGGAGGCCACGCGCGCGCGCATTGCACAGGTGGTGGAGCAGCGACAGCACCTTGCCGCGGCATTGGCCACCGTGCCCGGCGTGCGCCGCGTTTATCCGTCCGCTGGCAACTATCTGCTGGTGCGGTTCGAGGATGCACAGGCGGCTTTCGATGCATTGCTGGCCGCCGGCGTGGTGGTGCGCGACCAGCGTGCGGCGCCGCAGCTGGATGATGCGCTGCGCATCAGCATCGGCAGCGCCGGGGAAAACCAGCGCGTGCTTGCCGTGCTGCTGGCGCGGAGGGCTGCTGCATGACGCCGATACTTTTCATCGACCGCGACGGCACGCTGATCGAGGAGCCCGCCGACCACCAGATAGATGCGTACGACAAGCTGCGCTTCGTGCCCGATGTCATTCCGGCGCTGCTCAAGCTGCGCGACGCCGGCTGGCAATTCGTCATCGTCAGCAACCAGGATGGCCTGGGCAGCGATGGCTATCCGCAGGCAAGCTTCGATGCGCCGCACGCGCTGATGATGCACGTATTCGAAAGCCAGGGCATCGTCTTCCGCGACGTGCTCATCGACCGCAGCTGGCCGCACGAGAACCTGCCCACCCGCAAGCCGGGCATCGGCCTGATGACCGCCTTCCTGCAGGATCGCGGCGTCGACTGGGCACGCTCGGCGATGGTCGGCGACCGCATCACCGATCTTCAGTTTGCCGACAATCTCAACATCCGTGGCTTCCAGTTGCGGACCGCGGAGTTCGGTGGCCAGTGGGACTGGCCGGCAATTGCCCATGCGCTCGCCGATGCGCCTCGTACGGCCGTGGTACAGCGCGATACCAAGGAAACCCGCATCCGCGTGGAGATCGACCTGGATGCCGCCGACGAGCCCGACATCCACACCGGCCTGCCGTTCTTCGACCACATGCTGGAACAGATCGGCAAGCACGGCGGGATAGCGCTGCGCATCCGTGCCGAGGGCGATCTGCACATAGACGAGCACCACACCATCGAAGACACCGGCCTGGCGCTGGGGCAGGCATTGCGGCAGGCGCTCGGCGACAAGCGTGGCATCGGCCGTTATGGCTTCACGCTTCCGATGGACGAAACATTGGCCAGTGCCGCGCTGGACTTCAGCGGGCGGCCGTATTTCGTGTTCGACGGTGAATTCAGGCGCGAGCGCGTCGGCGACATGCCTACCGAACTGGTGCCGCACTTCTTCCGTTCCCTGTGCGATGCGGCGGGATTGAACCTCAACCTGCAGGTGCGCGGTGACAATGACCACCACAAGGTGGAGGCCTGTTTCAAAGCGTTGGCGCGCGCCCTGCGGGTGGCGGTGGCACGGCAGGGCAATGCGCTGCCCAGCACCAAGGGGGCCTTGTGACCGACGTTGCGCTGATCGACGCGGGCGGTGCGAACTTCGGATCGGTCCGTTATGCGCTGGAACGCCTGGGCGCCAGCGTGCGCCTGGTACGCGATGCGCAGGGCCTGCAGGGCGCACGGCGGGTGATACTGCCGGGGGTAGGCGCGGCCGGCCCGGCCGTGCAGCGCCTGCACGCGCAGGGCCTGTTCGAGCCGCTGCGCCGCATACAGGTGCCGTTGCTGGGCATCTGCCTGGGCATGCAACTGCTGTTTGAATGTTCCGAAGAAGGTGATGTGGAAACCCTCGGGCTGATTCCCGGCACGGTGCGCAAGCTGGTGCCGGCCACGGGTATCCGTGTGCCGCACATGGGCTGGAACCGCTTGCTGCCGCTGCGCGATTCGTCATTGCTGCAGGACGTTCCCGAGCGGGCCAGCGCGTATTTCGTGCACAGCTATGCCGCGCCGTTGAACGCGCATACGGTGGCGGCCTGCGACCACGGTGGGCTGTTCAGCGCGGTGGTCGAGCATGGGCGCTACTTCGGGGCGCAATGCCATCCCGAACGGTCCGGTGATACCGGTGCCCTGTTGCTGCGCAACTTCCTGCAGGAGACCAACGCATGAGCTTCATTGTCTATCCAGCGCTGGATATCCGCGAAGGACGCGTGGTGCGCCTGCGCCAGGGCGATTACGCGCAGGAAACCCGCTACGGTGACGATCCGTTGCCACGCGCTCAGGCATTCGCTGCGCAGGGTGCCCGCTGGATGCACCTGGTGGACCTGGATGCGGCGCGCGCCGGCGGTTATACGCTGGCACCGCTGCTCACCGCCATCGGTGCGGAAACCGGGCTGCAGGTACAGACCGGCGGCGGCGTGCGTGGCCGCGATGACGTGGCGCGCCTGCTTGATGCGGGCGCAAGCCGGGTGGTGATCGGTTCGTTGGCGATACGCGAACCGCAGCAGGTGATGGGCTGGCTGGCGGACTTCGGTGCCGAGCGGTTGACCATCGCATTGGACGCACGCCAGGACGATGCCGGGCAGTGGCAGCTGCCGGTACACGGCTGGACGGAGGACGCAGGGGTTGGCCTGGATGAACTGGCCCGGCGCTATGCCGCGGCCGGCATGCGCCATCTGCTGTGCACCGACATTGCCCGCGACGGCATGCTGGCCGGCCCGAATCTTTCGTTGTATTCGCATCTGTCCCGGCTGTTGCCGGGCGTGGCCATCCAGGCATCCGGTGGCATCCGTGATGTCGCCGACGTAGCCGCTGCGCGTGCGGCGGGTTGTGGCGGTGCGGTGCTGGGCAAGGCGCTGCTGGAACAGCGCATGGACCTGGCAGAGGCATTGGCATGCTGAGCCGCCGCATCATTCCCTGCCTGGATGTACGCGATGGCCGCGTGGTCAAGGGCGTGCGTTTCCGCGACCATGTGGACATGGGCGATATCGCCGAGCTGGCGCTGCGTTATCGGGACCAGGGCGCGGACGAACTGGTGTTCTATGACATCGGCGCGAGCCCGGATGGTCGCAGCGTGGACGTGGCATGGATCGAGCGGATAGCGCGGCTGATCGACATTCCGTTCTGCGTGGCTGGCGGTATCGGTGATGTGGAAACCGCGCGCCGCGTGCTGCATGCCGGTGCCGACAAGATATCGGTCAACTCACCGGCGCTGGGCCGGCCGGAACTGATCACCGAACTGGCCGATGCGTTCGGCGTGCAATGCGTGGTGGTTGGTATCGATTCGGTGCGCGAAGCCGACGGACAGTGGCGCGTGCGTCGCTTCAGTGGCGACCCGGCCAAGACCCGGGCAGTGCCGCTGCGCACGCTGGACTGGGTGCAGGAGGCACAGCGGCGTGGAGCGGGCGAAATCGTACTGAACTGCATGGACAGCGATGGCGTGCGCCGTGGCTACGATGTCGAGCAGTTGCAGCAGGCGCGTGCGGTGTGCGGCGTGCCATTGATCGCTTCGGGCGGCGCGGGCGTTGCCGAGCATTTCGCGCAGGTGTTCGACCAGGCGGACGTGGATGGTGCGTTGGCCGCCAGTGTGTTTCACAGCGGCGCCATCGCCATTCCTGCATTGAAGCGCTACCTGCGCGAGCAGCAGATCGAGGTACGTGATGTCTAATGAAGTATTTCCGGAGCCTGCGGCGCTGGCGTCGCTGGACTGGGCCAAGGGCGATGGGCTGTTGCCGGCCGTGGTGCAGCACGTGGATACGCTGCAGGTGCTGATGCTGGGCTACGTCAATGCGGCGTCGCTGCAGGCAACCCTGGAAAGCGGCCACATGACGTTCTACAGCCGCGGCAGGCAACGCCTGTGGACCAAGGGCGAGCAGTCGGGCAACGTGTTGGCGGTGCAGTCGATCGCAGTGGACTGCGACGCCGACACGCTGCTGGTGTTGGCGCGTCCGGCCGGTCCCACGTGCCACACTGGTGCGGAGAGCTGTTTTCCGGAGGCACCGAAGGATTTCCTCGGTGGGCTGGACCGGCTGCTTGCCACGCGGGAGGCCGAGCGGCCGGCGGGCAGCTACACCACGTCGTTGTTCGAAGGAGGCATCCGGCGGATAGCGCAGAAGGTGGGCGAGGAGGGCGTGGAGACTGCGCTGGCGGCGGTGGCGCAGGATGACGAGGAACTGCTCGGCGAAGCATCGGACCTGGTGTACCACCTGCTGGTGCTGCTGCGCGCGCGCGGCCTCTCGCTGGAGGATGTACGCACCCTGCTGGCAGCGCGCCACCACCCCGCGTAGCGCCACCCGGTCGCACAGCTGCCTCGTAGAGCCGGGCTCTGCCCGGCTGGGCCTTACCGCGCAGCGGGGCAGAGCCCCGCTCTACGAAATGCCGGTCGCGCGGTTTCCCACCTGCACGTGCGGGTTCTCTCGTCTTGTCCCTTGCTGTCTCCGTGGCCATGATCAAGGAATGGCCAGTCCAGCACTTCAACGCGGCAGGTTCTCCCACACAGGCCACTGTTACGTGATCACCACGGTCACTGCCCAACGCGCGCGTGTGTTCGCCGAGCCCGCCAATGCATTGGAACTGATCCACTGGCTTCGCGCATCCGATGACGAAGGTCGTACCGGGTCGCTTGCCTGGGTGGTCATGCCAGACCACCTGAACTGGATGTTCGTGTTGGGTTCGACATCGCTGGAAACGGTGGTGCGCACCATGAAGTCGCGGGCGGCCAAGGCGATGAACCAGCGACGCGGGAGCCGCGGGCCGGTGTGGCAGCCTGGTTACTACGATCAGTTGCAGCGCAATGAGAAGCAATGGCGGTCCGAAGCGCTCTACATCCTGGCCAATCCGGTGCGTGCGGCGCTGGCCGAGGCGCTGGATGAGTATCCATACGCATGGTGCCGTTGGCCGGTCGCTGGCCCATAGAGCGGGGCTCGGCCCCGCTGCGCGATGAACTATCAGCCGGGCAGAGCCCGGCTCTACGAGAGATTCCAGCCGGGTACAGCGCGGCGTTGCATGCGAGGGGTTTGCACACGCTGTCATCAACCGTCATTACAATGGTTGGTCTTTGCGCTGGACGCCTGCCGATGAAACTGCCTGCTACATGCTTCTGCCTGCTGCTTGCCAGCGTGCCCGCATGGGCCGGGACGGTGACGGTCACCGGCCGGGTCTACCAGGAGCGCGATGGCAAGCCGGGGCGCGGCGCCACCGATCCCGGCATGGGTGGCGTACAGGTTTCAAACGGTCGCGCCATCGTGCGTACCGCCGGTGATGGCAGTTACCGGCTGCAGGTGCAGGACGGCGATACGGTGTTCGTGATCAAGCCGGAGGGTTACCGCTTTCCGGCTGCGGCGGACGGGCTGCCCACGTTCTGGAAACATTACGCGCCGCAGGGCTCGCCGACGCTCAGGTATAACGGCATCGCGCCGACTACCGTACCTGCCAACGCCTACGATTTCGCACTGCTGCCGGACCGTCGCCATGGTCGTGATGGTTTCCAGATGCTGGTGTTCACTGATTCACAGACCGCCACGCTGCGCGACATCGGCTACTACGCCGATTCCATCGTGAAGCCGCTGAAGGGGCGCACCAAGGCGCGCATGGGCACCACGCTGGGCGATATCGTCAATGACGACCTGTCGCTTTACCCGGCCATCAACAGGGTGACCACGCAGCTGGGCGTGCCCTGGTTCCATGTTCCAGGCAACCATGACCTGGACTTCGATGCCGGTGACGATGCGCATTCGCTGGACAGCTGGCGTGCCGTTTACGGGCCGGATACCTATGCGGTGGAGGAGGGGGGCGCCAGTTTCGTCTTCCTGGACGACGTGGTGTACCAGCCGCAGGCGCGGCCGAAGTACATCGGTGGGCTGCGTGCGGACCAGTTCGCGTTCCTGGAGCAGTACCTGAAGGGCCTGCGCCGCGACCGCCTGCTGGTACTGGGCATGCACATCCCGTTGTTCGATGCGGCGCCGGGCCGTGAGACGTTCCGTCACGCCGACCGCCAGCGCCTGTTCGCGCTGCTGAAGGATTTCAGCAATGTGCTGGTGCTCAGCGGGCACAGCCACACGCAGCAGCATGTCTACCACACCGCGGCTGATGGCTGGCAGGGCGAAAAGCCTCTGCATGAGTACAACGTGGGCGCGAACTGCGGTGCGTTCTGGTCCGGGGTGAAGGATGGCAAGGGTGTGCCGGACAGCATGATGAGCGACGGTACGCCGAAGGGTCATGCGCTGCTGGATGTTGCCGGCAACGGCAGCTACCGGTTGCAGTACCGCGTGGCCGGGGCGCCGGCCAGCGAGCAGATCGGCCTGCATGCACCGAAGGTGTTGCGGCAGGGCGCGTACCCGGCGTGGGGCGTGTATGCCAATGTCTACATGGGCGAAGATGCCACGCAGGTGGAATATCGCGTGGACGGTGGTGCCTGGCAGCCGATGAAGCAGGTGCGCCAGGCTGACCCGCGGTTGCTGGTGGAGAATGTGGCCGACGATCTGGCGCCGGCACTGCGTGGTTATGATCGGTCACCGGAGGCGACGGCGTCGCCGCATCTGTGGCGTGGCGCGCTGCCGACCGATCTGTCGGTGGGCGAGCACAAGGTGGAGGTGCGTGCCACCCAACCGGATGGCGAGGTATTCACCGCGACAACGCGGTACGCATTGCAGGCCGGGTAGAGCGGGGCTCCGCCCCGCTGCGCGATGAAGGTCCAGCCGGGCAGAGCCCGGCTCTACGTGATGCATGCCCGGTCCCACGAAACGCCACGGCCGACTGGTTTTGGTGGGTGTCGACCCTTGGTGGTGACGCCGTTG
>JAFAFF010000117.1 GCA_023423605.1 Pseudomonadota bacterium | reverse complement strand
GGCCTGACCATCACCCAGGGCGTGCATGCCATCGATACCGGCGCGGTGTGGGGCGGCAAGCTGACCGCGCTGCAGCTGGACAGCGAAGACCTGCGCGTGGTGCAGGTACCTGGACGCGATGTACCGGCTCCGGTGCCGGGCGCACGGCCGCCGGCACGGCCACGGCCGGCCCCCCCAAAGGGCGAAACGGGTGATCAGCGGCCCCGACCGCCCCGTCGCCGACGCGGCCGGGGTCGCCCGCCCGCCCCGTAGCGCCGCTGCTGAAAGCCCCTGGATCTGTCCCGCGGCTTGAAAGCCGCTGCTGCCGGCCAGGGGCCAGCACCACGCACCCGCCTCTGATTCAACGCCGCGCGTAATGCACGAAGCGGAACGGAAACGCGTGGCGATCATCGGCCGCATGCGGCTGGCTGTCGCCTTCGCTCCACACGGCCGCGTCCACGTCCGGGAAATGCGTATCGGCGGCCACTTCGGTGTCCACCCAGGTCAGGTACAGATCGCTGGCACGGTCGATCACCAGACGGTAGATCTCTCCGCCACCAATCACGCAGACCTCCCGCGCTCCCTCGCCACCGGCGATTGCCAGCGCGTCGTCCAGCGTCGCCACTGCCTGCATGCCTGCAAATGGCGCGCTGCCACGGCGTGTCAGCACCAGGTTCGTCCGCCCGGACAGTGCCCGCCCCAGCGACTCGGCCGTCCTGCGCCCCATCAGCACCGGCTTGCCCAGCGTCAGCGCCTTGAAGTGCTTCAGGTCGTCGGGCAGGTGCCAGGGCAATTGGTTGTCGCGGCCGATGCCACGGTTACGGTCGAGCGCGGCCACCAGGGAAAGCTTCATGCTCACACCGCCACCGGAGCCTTGATGGCCGGATGCGGTTGGTAACCGTCGATGCGGATGTCATCGAACTGGAAAGCGAACAGATCGCTGACATCGGGATTGAGCCACAGTTTCGGCAGCGCGCGCGGCTCACGCGAAAGCTGTTCCCTGGCCTGCTCGAAATGATTCGAATACAGGTGCGCATCGCCCAGCGTGTGCACGAAATCGCCCACGCCCAGGCCGGTCGCCTGCGCCACCATGTGGGTCAGCAGCGCATAGCTTGCGATGTTGAACGGTACGCCCAGGAAGATATCGCCACTGCGCTGGTAGAGCTGGCAGCTGAGCTTGCCGTCCACCACGTAGAACTGGAACAGGTTGTGGCACGGCATCAGCGCCATCTGCGACAGCTCGCCGACGTTCCAGGCGCTCACCACCAGCCGCCGCGAATCCGGATTGCGCTTGATTTCATCGACCAGCCACTGCATCTGGTCGATCTGGCGTCCATCGGCGGTGGCCCAGCTGCGCCACTGCCTGCCGTATACCGGGCCGAGGTCGCCGTTCTCATCGGCCCATTCGTCCCAGATGCGCACCTGGTTGTCCTTCAGGTAGGCGATGTTGGTATCGCCTTTCAGGAACCACAACAGCTCGTGGATGATCGAGCGCAGGTGCAGCTTCTTGGTGGTGACCAGCGGAAAGCCTTCGCCGAGGTTGAAGCGCATCTGCCAGCCGAACACGCTGCGGGTGCCGGTGCCGGTACGATCGCTCTTTTCCGCGCCGTGTTCCAGCACATGCGCAAGCAGGTCCAGGTAGGGCTTCATGCCTTCGCTCCATCCACCACCGGCTGCGGCTGCAACACCGGCGCGCGGCGTGCCATCCACAACAGCACCAGGCCCAGCGCCACCAGTGGCAGGCTGAGGATCTGGCCGCGGGTCAGCCAACCGAAGGCGATATAGATGCCATTGTCCGGCATGCGCACGAACTCCACCGCGAAGCGGAACAGGCCGTACATCAGTGCGAACAGGCCCGACACCAGGTAACGATGGCGCGGCTTTGCCGACACCGTCCACAGCACCGCGAACATCACCAGCCCCTCCAGGAAGGCTTCATACAGCTGCGATGGATGGCGCGCATACTGATTCAGGGCACCGCTGGCGAACTGCGCCTTCAGGGTGGCGGCATCCAGCTGCGCCAGCCCGGCAGGCAGCCCTGACGGAAACACCACGCCCCAGCTGCCATCGGTGTACTTGCCCCACAGTTCGGCGCCGATGAAGTTGCCGATACGCCCGAAGCCCAGGCCCAGCGGCACCAGCGGAGCGACGAAATCCATGGTGTCGAAGAAGTGCAGGCGGTGCCGGCGCGACCACCACCCGCTGGCGCCCAGCACGCCCAGCAGGCCACCGTGAAAACTCATGCCGCCATCCCACACCTTGAACAGCAGCAGCGGATTGGCAAGGAAATCGCCCAGCGCGTAGAACAGCATGTAACCCACGCGCCCACCCACCACCACGCCGAGCATGGCGTAGAACAGCAGGTCGGAGAAACCATCGGCGTTCACCCCCGGCAGGCGCCCGGCAGCGACGCGGCGCTTGCCCAGCCACCAGGCAGAGGCGAAGCCAAGCAGGTACATGATGCCGTACCAGTGCACCTGGACCGGCCCCAGCGAGATGGCGATGGGGTCGATATCGTGGAAATAGATCATGGGCGGCGCCTTGCGGGTAGGCGACTATTCTCGGCCGACTGCCGCCTGGGCTCAACCGAGGATCTGCGGCGTGTTCGACAGGCCGTCATCCTCGGCCCCGGAAGACGGCGGAAAGTGGGCGGCAAGCAGGTCGGAGACTTCGCCTATGGCCGCGCGCAGCGCCATGGCGGGTTCCGCACCGCGCAGGCCGTCACGCAGGTGTGTGCAGATGGCCTGCCAGCGCTCATCGGCCACATGCGGCCGCAGGCCACGGTCGGCGACGATCTCGATGGCGTGGTCGGCCAGCAGCAGGTAGATCAGCACGCCATTGTTGTTGGCGGTATCCCAGGTACGCAGGTGCGCGAAGGCGCGCTCGGCCGCCTGGCGCGGCGTCACGCCCTGCCATAGCGCGGCCAGTGGCAGATCGGCTTCCACCGCGAACATCACCTGTCCGCCATGCCGCTGTTCGCCCTGTGCGATGGCATCGGTGATCGCCTGCAGGGTCGCCTGCGGGAAGGCGCGTCTGACCGACGGTGAAAACACATGCCGCCACGTGCGTCGCATCATCACCAGCCTCCCGAGGCACCGCCGCCGCCCGAGCGGCCACCGCCACCGCCCCAGCCGCCACCACCAAAGCCACCCCCACCACCGAATCCGCCACCGCCGAATCCCCCGCCGAACC
>JAFAFF010000012.1 GCA_023423605.1 Pseudomonadota bacterium | reverse complement strand
GCGGCGGCGTGGCGAAGCGTGTGAGGGGAACCGGGCTGGCCTGCTTTGCCACCTGCAACAGCCGCAGCCGGTCGTTGTCGGCGCTGGCGATCTCCGAGCGTGAATCCAGGGCGCGATGCACCTGCAGTTCCATGTTGGACTGGCCGCTGCACAGCCACACATCGCCAACCAGGATGTCCTGCAGCTGCTGCATCCGCGTTCCGGCGCGCACGTCCAGCACATACGGGCCACCGGCCGGCAGCGCGGCGAGCTGCACCCGCCACCGGCCCTGCGCATCGGCCTGTGCCCGCGCATGGCGGTCGCCGAGGCGTACCTCCACGGTGTCGCCGGGCGTCGCCTGGCCCCACACGGGAACGGGGCGACCGCGCTGCAGCACCGCGTGGTCGGTGAACGGTGCGGACAGCAGCGGCTCGCCAGCAGCCGCACCATTGCCGCTGGAGCAGGCAAGCACGGCGGCCAGCAGCAAGCGTGGAAAGGGATGTGCGGGCATGGTCAGATTCCGGGAGCGAACGGGAACGACAGCGCCTGGTAATACGGCAGCGGATGGGCTGGCGCCGGCTGTCCGGGCGGCAGCGGGCGCCCGCTCAGGCTCTGGAAGTACGCCACGCAGGCGTCGCGCCACCACTGTGCTTCCTGTTGCTGGATGGCAAGGAACGCTGCTGTTTCGTGATGGCGCGCCGCGTCCACATAGGGCGCCAGGCTGTACCACGTGGCCCGCATGGCCTTCACTTCATCCACGCCATGGCCATAGCGGATCACCAGTTCGTCCCACAGGCTGCGGCCGGACGCCATGCGGTGGTCCCATGGCACGTGATGGAACCACAGCAGGTACTGTTCCGGCACCTGCGCCAGGCTGCCATAGCGGCGCGCCAGCACCGGCGCATACTGGGACACCGCATCGCTGCCGGTGGCACTGCGGTCGAAACCGATGCCGTTGCGGTCGGCGCGGTGGTAGTACACCGGGTCCCAGTCCGGACGTTCGCTGCCCGCATCCCAGGGGGCCGGGCCATAGTGATGGCTGCGGCCCATCAGGTGGGCAAGGCCCAGCGGCGTCATGTAGTCCACCACCGCATCATGCGACCGCATCATCATCGCCAGTGCCGGCGTCACGAATGCGCTGTCGTTGGAGAAGGTCATGCGCAGCCACTCTTCGGCGATGGCCGCGGCATCGGCCATCGGATCCCATGCCAGCCGGCCGAAGGCATACCAGTTGGCCTGGTCGAACTGCGAACCGGACCAGCTGCGGTCGCTGCCGATGTTCGCCACGCCGGCCATGCCGGTCAGCCGTGCGCCCTGCAGCGAACCGTCGATGACCTTCGCCACGGTCGAGCCCGGTCCCCGCACATGGGTATCGGCGCGCAGCGTTTCCTCGTACATCGGGCCCAGGTACGCCAGGTGCGTGGCGAAACCCAGGTATTCCTTGGTGATCTGGAACTCCATCATCAGCGGCGTGTCCGGCATCGCGCCGAACAACGGATGGAACGGCTCGCGCGGCTGGAAATCGATCGCGCCGTTCTTGACCTGCACCAGCACGTTGTCGCGGAACCGTCCATCGAGCGGCACGAACTCGTCGTAGGCCTGCCGGGCACGGTCTGGCGATGTCTCATGCGAATACACGAACGCGCGCCACATGACGATGCCGTCGTGCGGAGCCAGCGCGTCGGCCAGCAGGTTGGCGCCATCGGCGTGGCTGCGTCCATAGTCCTGCGGTCCCGGCTGGCCTTCGGAATTGGCCTTCACCAGCAGGCCACCGAAATCCGGAATGTAGCGGTAGATCTCATCCACCTTGGCCTGCCACCAGCGCTTCACCGCCGGGTCCAGCGGATCGGCCGTGGCCAGGCCGCCGATCTCGATGGGCGCGCTGAAGCGCGCGCTCAGGTACACGCGGATGCCATACGGGCGCATCACCGACGCCAGTGCCGCAGCCTTTTCCAGGTACATCGGAGTGAGGCTGAGGGCGTTGGCGTTGACGTTGTTGAGCACCGTGCCGTTGATGCCGATGGACGCGTTGGCGCGCGCGTAGTCGGTGTAGCGCGGGTCCAGCCAGCCCGGCAGCTTCTGCCAGTCCCACAACGATTGCCCGGCGTAGCCGCGTTCTACGCTGCGGTCCAGGTTGTCCCAGTGGTTCAGCACCCGGCGCTGGATCTTCGGCGCCTGGCGGATGTCGATGCCGGCCAGCGGCTGTGCGGTCTGCAGCAGGCGCAGCAGGTGGAACACCCCGTGCAGGACGCCGGCATCGGCGTTGGCGGCAACCACCGTCAGCGTGCGGCCCTGCTGCTGCAGCTGGCGGATCAGGTAACCCTCCTCGCCCAGCTGCTGCAGTGGCAGGTCCAGCGCGGCGATCCGCGGCGACGATGCGGGCGTGCCGACAAGCAGCGTGCCCTGCCCGGCTGTCGCAACGGTGTTGCCGGTTGCCCCCAGCAGCCCCTGCAGGCCGCGCAGCAGTTCGTCGCGTGCCGCACGTTGCATCGGCGTGGCATCCGCCGCCTCCACACTGCCCAGCTGCATGCGGTACGCCTGCGCCTGCGCGCCGGGCAACGGCAGGTAGCGCAGCCACAGCTGATAGCCGTCCTCGGCACTGGCCGGCCACGCCGCCAGCAGGGCCAGTACCAGCACCAGCATGGCGAGGCGACGAAGCACACCGGTGCCAGGTGCTGCGATGGAAGACACCGGCATCACGCCATCGCCCAGGAAGAACCGCCTGCCTGCAGACATCATCTTTGCCTCCACACGTTGCATCAAGGGGATGTACTCGCCGCTGTATCCGGTTACCGCTACCATGCCCGGGACGTCCGCCGCCGCCATGCCGATTCCGCGAACATGGTCGTGGCGCACTTTGCCGAGGATCGCCAGGTGAGCAACGACAGGAAATCCATCCGCCGCAGAAGCCACGCCATCACCATCGACGAGGTGGCCAGCCTGGCGAAGGTCTCGCCGATGACCGTGTCGCGGGTGGTCAACGGCAAGGGCAATGTCCGTGAATCGACCCGCGAACGGGTGATGCGCGCAGTGGACAAGCTGGGCTACACGCCGAACCTGGCCGCCAGCACCCTGGCGGCCGCGCAGAACACGCGCATCGCGCTGATCTACAGCAACCCCAGCGGCGCCTACCTGCGCGAACTGCTGGTGGGCGTGCTGCACGTGGCATCGCGTACCGCCATCCAGCTGGTGATCGACTACTGGGACGAACTGGACGCCGCCGACGAGCGCAAGGCCGCCCGGCGCCTGGCCAAGGGCGTGTCCGGCGTGATCCTGCCGCCGCCGCTGTGCGAATCCGAGGCGGCGGTGCAGGAACTGGTGAAGGCGAACGTGCCGGTGGTGGCGATCGCCTCCGGACGCTTCCACGACCGTATTTCCTGCGTGCATATCGACGAGTTCAGCGCGGCCCGCGAGATGACCGAGCACTTGATCGCGCAGGGCCATCGGCGCATCGGCTTCATCAAGGGCCGCGACGACATGACCGCCAGCGAACTGCGCTTCCAGGGCTTCCGTGCCGCACTGGAGGCGCATGGCATCGCCTTCGACAAGCACCTGGTGCAGGCCGGCAACTACACCTACCGCTCCGGCCTGCTCGCCGCGGAAAAGCTGTTGGCGCGCCGCGCCCTGCCCACCGCGATCTTCGCCAGCAACGATGACATGGCCGCCGCTGCGGTATCGGTGGCGCACCGTCGCGGGCTGGACGTGCCACGCGACCTGTCGGTGGTCGGCTTCGACGACAGCTCCTCGGCCACCACCGTGTGGCCGGAGCTCACCACCGTGCGCCAGCCGATCGCGGCCATGGCCGATGCCGCGGTGGATGTCCTGCTGCGCAGCATCCGCAGTGGCGAACAGGGCGAGCGCAGCATCGTCGACGAAGTGTTCGGCCACCAGCTGGTGGAACGCCAGTCGGTGGCACCGCCGCCGCGGACGACGGCGGTGCGCGGCAGGACGAGGTAAGGTCATCGCCATCGCCCGTCCCTGCCCGGCTCAGCGCAGCAGGTACTGGTTGACCAGGTTCTCGTACGCCTCCTGGCGCCCGCTGGTCTGCACCGGCTCGCCGGCAGTGCGGGCCAGATCGGCAATCGCCGCCAGGTCCAGCTTTCCTTCGGCGAATTCGCGGCCCTTGCCGCTGTCGAAACTGGCGTAACGCTGCTGGCGCCACTGCTCCAGCGGCGATGCGGTGATCAGCGCATGGGCCACTTCCAGGCCACGAGCGAACGCATCCATGCCGCCGATGTGGGCGATGAACAGGTCCTGCATGTCGGTGGATTCGCGGCGCGGCTTGGCGTCGAAGTTGAGGCCGCCTTCCAGGCCACCCTGGCGCAGCACCACCAGCATCGCACCGATGGTGTCGTACAGATCGGTCGGGAACTGGTCGGTATCCCATCCGTTCTGCGGGTTGCCGCGGTTGGCATCGATGCTGCCGAGCAGCCCGGCGTCGGAGGCCACCTGCAGGTCATGCTGGAAGGTGTGCCCGGACAGCGTGGCGTGGTTGGCTTCGATGTTGAGCTTGAAATCCTTGTCCAGGCCATGCTGGCGCAGGAAGCCGGCAACGGTGGCGCTGTCGAAATCGTACTGGTGGTGCATCGGCTCCATCGGCTTGGGCTCGATCAGGAAATTGCCCTTCAGGCCGATGCTGCGGCCATGGTCGCGCGCGGCGGCCAGGAAGCGTGCGAAGTGCTCCAGTTCGCGCTTCATGTCGGTGTTGTACAGGCAGGAATAGCCTTCGCGGCCGCCCCAGAACACGTAATGCTCGCCGCCGAGCTCCACGGTGGCTTCCAGCGCCGCCTTGACCTGGATGGCCGCGCGCGAGACCACGGCGAAATCCGGATTGGTGGCCGCGCCGTTCATGTAGCGCGGGTGCGAGAACAGGTTCGCCGTGCCCCACAGCAGCTTCATGCCGGTGGCGTCCTGGCGCTCCTTCGCCAATGCGGTCATGTGCCTGAGGTTGCGTTCGTATTCGCCGATGTCATCGGCATCCGGCGCCAGGTCGACGTCATGGAAGCACCAGTACGGCGTGCCGAGCTTGGTGAAGAATTCGAACGCGGCATCCACCTTGGCCTCGGCGGTGGCCATCGGCGAGCCGGCTTCCCAGGGGAAACGACGGGTGCCGGGCCCGAACGGGTCGGCGCCGGCATTGCCGAAGGTGTGCCAGTAACAGGTGGCGAAGCGCAGGTGTTCGGCCATGGTCCTGCCGCCGATCCTGCGTTCGGCGTCGTATACCTTGAACGCCAGCGGGTTGTCCGATTCACGGCCTTCGAAGCCGATGCGGCCGATGCCGGGGAAGTATTCCTTTGCGCCGATGAAGAGGCTGGTCATGGTCAATCCTTCATTGCTGGGGGATGGAATCAGGCGTACAGCGGAGTGATCGCCTGCAGGTAGGT
>JAFAFF010000011.1 GCA_023423605.1 Pseudomonadota bacterium | reverse complement strand
GCTGCTGGGCGATGCCGAGGGCGATGGCCACGGAAGCAGCGCGCGCCTGGACCTGGCCAACGCCGCGCCGGCGCTCGCCCGTCGCCTGCAGCGGTGGCGCAGCGGCTGGGACAAGGAAGAAACGCCGCTGCAGCTGGCGCCCGACCAGCCCGAAGTGCAGCCGCGATTCGCCCGCCTGCTGGCCGGCAGCGACCTCACCCTGGTGTTTCTGGACGATTCCAGCGTGGTATCGCGACGCGCCGAATCGCTGACCCTTTCGGCGATGGGCCGCTTTTCCGCAAGCCTGGCGCATGAGATCCGCAACCCGCTGGCAGCCATCAGCTACGCCGGGCAGCTGCGGGAAGAAGACGCCGGCAACTTCAACGCAAGCGACCGCCGACTGCTGCAGATCATCCACCAGCAGTGCAGGCGCACCAACGGCATCGTCGAGAGCGTGCTGGGGCTCGCTCGGCGCGAACGCGCGAATCCGGAAAACGTGGACCTGGCGGCATTCGTGCGCCGCTTCGTGCTGGAATACCGGCAGGGTCTTTCGCTGGAAACGGACAGCGTGGAAGCCATCGTGTCGGAAACCTCGGTGGCCGCGCAGGTGGACCCGCGCCACCTGCACCAGATACTCACCGCCCTGGTACACAACGCACTCAAATACGGGCGCATCGGCGATCAGCCGGCCCACATCCGCCTGAGCGTGGGTCGGGTGCAGCGCGCGCCGGTGGTGGATGTAGTGGATCGCGGCCCCGGCATTCCCGATGCAGTGGCCGCGCAGTTGTTCCGGCCCTTCTTCACCACGTCCGAGCATGGCACCGGACTCGGGCTGTATATCGCGCGCGAACTGTGCCGCGCCAACCAGGCCCGCCTGGAATACGTGCCGGTGCCCGCCGGAGGTGCCTGTTTCAGGGTGGTCCTGCCCGCGCCGCATACGATGCTGTCTGGTTGAACGGTCATCTCCGGTCGTCAGGATTTGTCGCGATGGACCCCCTCCGCTATCTTTGCCCCCCATGAACGAAACCCGAAGCGCACTCGTTGTCGATGACGAACGCGACATCCGTGAACTGCTGGTGCTGACCCTGGGCCGCATGGGCCTGCGCATCAATACCGCCGCCAACCTCGCCGAAGCGCGTGAGCTGCTGGCCAGCAATTCCTACGATCTGTGCATCACCGACATGCGTCTTCCCGACGGCAACGGCATAGAGCTGGTGTCGGAGATCGCGCAGCATCATCCGCGCACACCGGTAGCGATGATCACTGCATTCGGCAGCATGGACCTGGCCGTGGAAGCATTGAAGGCCGGTGCCTTCGATTTCGTCAGCAAGCCGGTGGACATCAGCGTGCTGCGTGGCCTGGTGAAACACGCACTGGAACTCAACAGCAGCGAACGCCCCGCACCGCCGACGCAGGTGGAACAGCAGGGTCGCCTGCTGGGCTCATCGCCGGCGATGGATGCGTTGCGCAACACGCTGGGCAAGGTGGCGCGCAGCCAGGCACCGGTCTACATCCTCGGCGAATCCGGCGTGGGCAAGGAGCTGGTCGCACGTACCATCCACGAACAGGGCGCGCGCGCGGCCGGGCCGTTCGTGCCGGTGAACTGCGGCGCGCTGCCCGCCGAGCTGATGGAAAGCGAGTTCTTCGGCCACAAGAAGGGCAGTTTCAGCGGCGCCTATGCCGATCATCCGGGCCTGTTCCAGGCGGCGCATGGCGGCACCCTGTTCCTGGACGAGGTGGCCGAACTTCCGTTGCACATGCAGGTGAAGCTGCTGCGCGCCATCCAGGAAAAATCGGTGCGGCCGGTGGGTGCGGCCGGCGAAATACCGGTGGACGTACGCATTCTTTCGGCCACGCACCGCGATCTTGGCCAGCTTGTCGAAGAAGGCCGTTTCCGGCATGACCTGTATTACCGCATCAACGTGATCGAACTGCGCGTGCCGCCGCTGCGCGAACGCCACGAAGATCTTCCCGAGCTGGCCGCGGCCATCCTGGCACGGCTGGCGCGTTCGCATGGGCGCCCGGCACCGCTGCTGGCCCCTTCGGCGCTGGATGCGCTGGCTGGATACAATTTCCCGGGCAACGTGCGCGAACTGGAAAACATCCTGGAACGTGCGCTTGCACTGACCGAAACGGACAGTATCGGTGCCGACGACCTGCGCCTGCCGCAGGCGGCATCGCGCGCAGCCGGGGCCCCGGCATCGGCACCGGCGCTGACCGAAGCCGTGGTCGACCTTCCCAACGGCAATGCGGCCCTGCCGTCCTACATCGAACAGATGGAGCGCACGGCCATCCAGCGCGCGCTGGAGGAAAACCGCTGGAACAAGACCCGCACCGCGGCACAGCTGGGCATCACCTTCCGGGCGCTGCGCTACAAGCTGAAAAAGCTGGGCATGGAGTAGCACGTAGAGCCGGGCTCTGCCCGGCTGCCGGCGCCGATGACGCTGCCGGCCAGCGGCCGGCACGGCCATCCTGCCCTTACCGGACTTCGGAAATCTCCACGCCATCCAGGCCCTGCGACAGCGTGCGCGCGTCGCCGCCCTGGCTCAGCTTGATGCGCAGGCGCACTTCGTTCTGCGAGTCGGCATAGCGCAGTGCGTCCTCGTAGCTGATCTCACCGGCCTGGTAGAGCTCGAACAGGCTCTGGTCGAAGGTCTTCATGCCCAGCTGGACCGATTCCTTCATCACTTCCTTGAGCTTGTGGATCTCGCCATCGCGGATGTAATCCTGCACCAGCGGCGTGCCCAGCAGGATTTCCATCGCCACCTTGCGCGAACGGCCATCCGGCGAAGGCACCAGCTGCTGGGCGACCACGCCCTTCAGGTTCAGCGAAAGATCCATCAGCAGCTGGTTGCGGCGGTCTTCCGGGAAGAAGTTGATGATGCGATCCATTGCCTGGTTGGCATTGTTCGCATGCAGCGTGGCCAGTACCAGGTGGCCGGTTTCCGCGAATGCGATGGCATGGTCCATGCCCTCGCGCGTGCGCACCTCGCCGATCATGATCACGTCCGGCGCCTGTCGCAGCGTGTTCTTCAGCGCCGCTTCCCAGCTGTCGGTATCGATGCCGACTTCACGCTGGGTGATGATGCAGCCCTCGTGGCGGTGCACGAACTCGATCGGATCTTCGATGGTGATGATGTGGCCAGTCGAATTGTGGTTGCGATGGCCGATCATCGCCGCCAGCGAGGTCGATTTGCCGGTGCCGGTGGCACCCACGAACAGGATGATGCCGCGCTTGGTCATCGCCAGCGTCTTGATGATCGGCGGCAGGCTCAGTTCATCCACCGTGGGAATGCGCGTTTCGATACGGCGCAGGACCATGCCCACCTGGTTGCGCTGGTAGAAGCAGCTGACACGGAAGCGTCCCACCCCTGACAGGCCGATGGCGAAGTTGCATTCGTGGGTCTTCTCGAACTCTTCGCGCTGCGCCGGCGTCATCACGTTCAGCACCAGGTCGCGGCTCTGCTGCGGCGACAGCGGCGTCTGCGTGATCGGCGAGATCTTGCCGTTGACCTTGATGGCCGGCGGCATGCCGGCGGTGATGAACAGGTCCGAAGCGCGCTGGTGCGCCATCAGCTTGAGGAACGAGGTGAAATCGATGGTCTGCGGCGGTGCGCCGGCAGTGCCGGCGGACGCAGTGCTGCTGTTGGAAGGACTGTTCACGACGGTCTCCAGGAAACGGGGCGGTGCATACAACGCGGTGGCGCGCAGCGGCACGCGCGATGTCTGCGCATGCCGGCCCGCCATGAACCTGCCTTACTCGAACAGGCGCTTGTCCTTGGCGTATTCGCGGGCCTGGTTGCGGGTGATCAGGCTGCGCTTGACCAGATCCTGCAGATGCTGGTCCAGCGTCATCATGCCCACCTGCTGGCCGGTCTGGATGGCCGAATACATCTGCGCCACCTTGTCCTCGCGGATCAGGTTACGGATGGCCGGCGTGCCGACCATGATTTCCCACGCCGCCGTACGCCCGCCACCGACCTTCTTCAGCAGCGCCTGGGAGATCACCGCGCGCAGCGATTCGGACAGCATCGAACGCACCATCGGCTTCTCGCCTGCAGGGAACACGTCGATGATGCGGTCGATGGTCTTGGCCGCCGAACTGGTATGCAGGGTACCGAACACCAGGTGGCCGGTTTCCGCTGCGGTAAGCGCCAGGCGGATGGTTTCCAGGTCACGCAGTTCGCCGACCAGGATGATGTCCGGGTCCTCGCGCAGCGCCGAGCGCAGCGCTTCGTTGAAGCCGTGCGTATCGCGGTGCACTTCGCGCTGGTTGATCAGGCACTTCTGCGAGGTGTGCACGAACTCGATGGGGTCCTCGACGGTGAGGATGTGCCCGTACTCGTTCTTGTTGATGTAGTCGATCATCGCCGCCAGCGTGGTCGACTTGCCCGAGCCGGTCGGCCCGGTCACCAGGATCAGGCCCTGAGGCTGCTGGATGACCTCGCGGAACAGCGGCGGGCAGGCCAGGTCCTCCAGGGTCAGCACCTCGGAGGGAATGGTACGGAACACCGCACCGGCACCGCGGTTCTGGTTGAAGGCGTTCACGCGGAAGCGCGCCAGCGAAGGGATCTCGAAGGAGAAATCCACCTCCAGGAACTCTTCATAATCGCGCCGCTGCTTGTCCGACATGATGTCGTACACCAGCGCATGCACCTGCTTGTGGTCCAGCGCGGGAATGTTGATGCGACGGACATCGCCATCAACACGGATCATCGGCGGCAGGCCTGCGGACAGGTGCAGGTCCGATGCTTTGTTCTTGACGGAAAACGCCAACAGCTCGGCGATATCCATGAGCGGCTACTCCCCAATAACGGCTTGGACTGGAAGGTTGTTTCCCCGGGCGTCAGTATAGCCTCCTGTCACACCGGAACGCGCTACGTGTCCAGCCCGCTGCCTGAAATCCTGAGCAACCTGCACGAGGCGGCCCGTGCCGCGGGCCGTCCGCCGCCGGCCCTGCTGGCGGTTTCCAAGACCCAGCCGGCCACGGCGGTGGCGGCGCTGGCCGCCCAGGGCCAGCGGGCCTTCGGCGAAAACTACGTGCAGGAAGCCCTGTCCAAGATGGAGGCCCTGCGGCCACTGGCGCTGGAATGGCATCTGATCGGCCACCTGCAGAGCAACAAGGCCGAAGCGGTCGCCGGCCATTTCGACTGGGTGCAGAGCGTGGACCGGCTGAAGCTGGTGACCGCCCTGGCGCGGTATCGCAGCCCGGCGCAGCCACCGTTGAACGTGCTGATCCAGGTCAACATCGATGACGAGGACAGCAAGCACGGCTGTGCCCCGGACGAGGTACCGGCGCTGGCCACGGCCGTGGCCGCCGAGCCGCGGCTGGCCCTGCGTGGCCTGATGGCCATTCCGGCCCCCTGGCCGGACAGCGGGCAACGACGCGCCGCCTTCGCCCGCATGCGTACCATGTTCCAGGCACTTGCCGCCGCGCACCCGCAGGTGGACACCCTGTCGATGGGCATGAGCAGCGACCATGCCGACGCCATCGCCGAAGGATCGACCATGGTCCGCATCGGCACGGCCCTGTTCGGCGCGCGTCCACCCGCCCGGCCACAACCGGCGGCGTGAACCCACAGATGGAAAGGAGAATGCAGATGACCGAACCCACCATCGCCTTCATCGGCGGCGGCAACATGGCCCGCAGCCTGATCGCCGGCCTGGTACGCCAGGGCGTGGCCGCCACGCGCATCCATGTCGCCGAACCGGTGCAGGCCCTGCGCGATGCGCTCGACGCCGATTTCGGCGTCACCGTGCATGCCAGCGCCAGCGAGGCCGCCAGCCGCGCCGACACCTGGGTACTGGCGGTGAAACCCCAGGTGCTGCGCGAGGTCTGCGGCTCGCTGCGGGATATCGCCCAGCAACGACGTCCCTTGCTGGTGTCCATCGCCGCCGGCATCACCAGCGCCCAGCTGGACCGCTGGCTGGGCGGCGACCTGCCGGTGGTGCGCGCCATGCCCAATACTCCCGCGCTGCTGGGGGCCGGCGTCACCGGCCTGTTCGCCACCGCGCAGGTTTCCGGTGCCCAGCGCGCACAGGCCGATGCGGTGCTGTGCAGCGCCGGGCGCACGGTCTGGGTGGACGAGGAAGCCCTGATGGACTCGGTGACCGCCGTGTCCGGCAGCGGCCCGGCCTATGTTTTCCTCCTGGCCGAAGCCATGGAAGCGGCCGGCATCGCCCAAGGACTGCCGGCCGACGCCGCCCGCACGCTGGTGCAGCAGACGCTGCTGGGCGCGGCGCGCATGCTGGACGAGGCCGGTGAACCGGCCGCTGAACTGCGCCGCCGCGTCACTTCCCCCGGCGGCACCACGCAGGCGGCGATCGAATGCTTCCAGGCCGGTGGATTCGAACGTCTGGTGGACAGCGCCCTGAAGGCCGCGCAGCAGCGCGGGCAGGAACTGTCAGCCGCGAACGATGGATGATGCGATACCAGCGGGTGACCATGGCCGGCAGCTCGGCGCCGCGTACTGACAGCGCGCCGCACATCGCCCCACCGGGGGCCCCTGCCCCGGCAACGGCTTCCCCTTCCTTCCACGGAGTTTGTCCATGAAGATCCTCGTCATCGGTGCCTCCGGCACCCTCGGTCGTGCCGTCGCCGATCACCTTGCGGCCCACCATGAGGTGCTGCGTGCCGGCCGCAGCAGCGGCGACCATCATGTCGATCTCACCCAGGATGCCAGCGTGCAGGCGCTGTTCGCTGCCACCGGCCCGCTGGATGCGGTGATCGCCACCACCGGCCAGGTGCATTTCGGGCCACTTGCACGCATGGATGCCACGGCCTTCAACACCGGCCTGCAGGACAAGCTGCTCGGCCAGGTGCGGCTGGCGCTGGCAGCACAGCACCACCTGCGCGAAGGCGGTTCGATCACCCTCACCAGCGGCATCATCAGTGCCCAGCCGATCCGCGATGGTGCCAATGCCACGGCGGTGAACGCAGCGCTGGAAGGCTTTGTGCGTGCTGCAGCCTTCGAGCTGCTGCCGCGTGGCCTGCGCATCAACGTGGTCAGCCCGACGGTGCTGGAGGAGTCCATGGAAGGTTACGGGCCGTACTTCCCGGGCTTCGAAGCGATCCCCGCGCGGCGCGTGGCGCTGGCCTACCAGCGCGCGGTGGAAGGCATCCAGAGCGGACAGACCCTCACCGCCTGGTGACACGCGTAGTGCCGGGCTCTGCCCGGCAAACCGCAACGTCCGATGCACCACCCGGCCGGGCAGGTAGAGCGGGGCTCTGCCCCGCTTCGCGATGACGTCACAGCCGGGCAGAGCCCGGCTCTACCGGGCGCGGGCGCCGACCTCTTCCACGTCTTCGCGCAGGATGCGCCGGATTTCCAGCACCGCCTGCGGGGTTTCCTGCACGCTATGGCCGGAGATGATGATCTTCTCCGACAACGCGCCATCCAGATGCGCACTCCAGTACGGCACCAGCCCGTCATCGGATTGCGCCAGCGGCACGTCCGGCTTGCGGTGCGCGATGATCGAGTGATACTTCAGCCCCGGCTGGATCGGCAGCGATGCGGCGGCCTTCACGAAGGGCTCGCTCGCCTTCAGGTTGTCGATGCTGTTGGGCACCCGCACCTTCTGGTTGCCCGCCCGCTGCCCGTCCGGCTGCTGAAGGGCAAGGAACGCTTCCTCGAACGATCCCAGGAGGGTGAGGGGCAGCCGCACCAGCCGCCCCAGCAACCGGCCGATCCGGTTGCCGGCGATGTCGGTGCCCTGGTGCGGGGCGGCAATGAATATCGCCCGCTCCACGTTCGGCTGCGGCTGGAAGTGCAGCACCGGCCCCAGCTTGGCCTGCACCCGCCGCAGCCTGTCGCCCTTCAGCTCATAGCGCGTGGTCACATCGTTCCACAGCGTCTCGCCGGAAGAACTGACCAGCAGCCGGGCCAGCACACCGCCCATGCTGTGACCGATATAGATCATGTCCCTGGAAGCACGGGTGCGACCGGAAGGATCGAAATGCTGCAGCGTCTGGTTGAAGGCCTGCGCGATCTCATACCGGTTCAGGGCGATCGGCGCATTGGTGGGGTAATACACCTGCCACACCTGGAACTCACGGCGCAGGTCCTGTTCGCCCATGATCTCGTTGGCCACGTTGACCCACGCTTCAGGGCTGCTGCCCAGGCCGTGCAGCATGAAGATGATGCGGCGATCAGGATCCCACGGCTGCATCAGGTAGATATGCGGCTTGTTGATGCCTTCGCTCATGCCGAACAGGGTGCGCAGCGACTGCTGCGCGAAGCCGCTCTGCGCCAGCCACAAGCCGTAGGCTGCGGTGAAGTTGCCGGCCAGCGGAACCTGCTCGCCCTGCAGCTCCACATGCTCGGTGGCTTCGGGTGAATAGACATCCAGCAGCACCTGGCTGGTGGACAGCACGTCCTGCAGCGTCTGGCCCTTGAAGCGCAGCAGGGCGGTGACGTTGATGGACGACATCTCGCTGTACTGCGGCACCTCCTGCTGCTGCCGGCGGCTGCCACCGTCCACCGGTGCATCGGCCTGCGGCAGCGGCGTGCTCAGCTTCGGTGGATCCATCACCACCACCAGTTCGGCACCGAAGCCGTCGCGGCGATAGGTGCTGCGCAGCCCCACGAAACTCACCGTGGCCGCCGATACCAGCCGGGTGGGAATACCGGGCAAGGCCAGGCGTTCGAAACTGGAGGTGATGGTCCAGCGTTCGCCGGCCACCGGGGTGTTGTAATCCTCGCCTTCCAGCGCGGATTCGCGCGCGCGCCGGAACACCATGGATGCCGTCTGCTCGGCTGCATAGTTGTAGTAGTCGCGTACCTGGGTCTGGCGGTCCTCGAACGCACGGTCCGAAGGCGCCCGCCCGCTGAAGAACAGGTAGGCGTACGCGTAGCGCGCCGCTTCCAGCCAGGCATCCACCGCCGCCACGCTCATCGGTTCCTTGTCGGCGTTCTTCGGCTTCGGGCTCAATGCCAGCGCCGTACGCACCCACAGCTCGGAAAGCGCTGAAAGCCGCTGCTCGGTATTGATGCCTTCGGTTTCCAGCAGCGTGGTCCGGCAGGCCACCACGTCCTTGTCGCACTGGCTTTCATCCAGGCCCACCACGCTCAGCGTTTCCTGCGATGCCGCACTGAGCTTGCCGGAGGTGAGCACATCGGCGCGCTTGGTCTGCAGGTAATCGGTGTTGGCCACCTGCTTGACGGTGACCATGGCGCAGCCGCTGCCGAGCAGCAGCACCACCGTGGCCAGCAGCAGGCGGCCGCTACGGGCCCACGCCGTTCCTCTCCTTGCCATGTTCATTGTGCGCTTCCCTGTCCGTGGTTCCGCAGGTCTTCATCCTGGAGTGTTCCGGGCACGCCGCGGCGGATCCGGGTCGAGAAATCCGCTTCGGAACCGGGCTGCAGCGCGCGTTCGGTGATCCGTCCACGTGCCTTCAAGGTGGCGAAATCGTGGCCCGGCACCAGCGCATGCTGTTCATAGGCATATTCAGCCAGATAGCCGGACAGCAGCAGGCGATGGTCCAGTGGCAGGCCCGGGGCGATGTGGCGGGCAAGGTCGAAGACGATGGTGGTGCAGTTGCTGGTCAGCGTGTTGTACCAGGCAGGTTCGGCATCCAGCCGGCGCGCCTGGTCCAGGTAACCGGCGAACAACGCGCGCAGCTGGGCACGGCCCAGGCCATGCAGGCGGTACAGATAGACGTCCTCGCCACGTGCGTTGGTCCGGGTGCGGATGATGTCGGTTTCCTCCGCCGCCACCAGGGTCATTTCGAACCTGCGGAAGAACCCGCCCAGCGCGGAAAACGATTCGCCACGCTCCTTGCGGATCTCAACCGAAAACACCAGCTGCCGGCCATCATCGAAACCGAAGGACACCAGCGTGTGGGCGATTGCCGGTCCCATCCAGTAGGACAGCACCAGATCGGCCGAACGCAGCTGCTGCAGGTCGTATTCGCGGCGCACCCAGCGCACGTCGTAGTCGTCTTCGCTGCGCCAGCGGAAGTCACGCACGTTGTCCAGTACGACGTGGCGGCCATCGAAGGACACCACGTGCAGGCGCTCGGCGACATCATCGGCCCAGACGCGATCCTGTCGCGGGGACAGTGCCATCCACCACGCTCCGAGGGCGGCAAGGCACGCGGCGAAGATGCCGAGCCGCCGCCGGGTCGGCCTGCCGCGGCCCACGCCCAGCGCCACCCATCCCGCCACCACCAGCCACGCAGCGGCAACCCCACCGGCCAGCCACACGGGACCGGGTAGCTGGTAGAAGAGCAGCCCGGCACCCGATGCGGCCAACAGCAGCATCACCGTTGCGATACTCCAGCGCCCTGCTGCCTTCACCTGGAACCATCCTTGTCGTTTCGGAGGAGCATAGTTAGCCATAAGCGACGAAAACACGGAATCGCGCCCCGTTCAGGCACGGCTGCGGCACAATGCGGGCAACGGCGGCTTCCCTGGCGGCCGCCGGGAGCATCCATGGGCATCAAACAGGTTTCAGGAACCCCGGTGCAGGCCTACCACCGCGCCACCTGCCATTGCGGCGCGGTGGAACTGCGGCTGCACCTGCCCGATGGCATCGTCGATCCACGTCGCTGCGATTGTTCGATGTGCCGCCGACGGGGCGCCATCGCAGCAGGCGTGGCCGAGGACGGCCTGCAGGTGGTGCGTGGTCATGAACAGCTGCGGCTTTACCAGTTCAACACCCACGTGGCCGAACATTATTTCTGCGCGACCTGCGGTATCTACACGCATCACCGGCGGCGCTCGAACCCCCATGAATATGGCTACAACGTGGGCTGCCTGGAAGGCATCGACCCGTTCGCGCTGGGCGAGATACCGGTCAACGATGGCGTCAACCATCCTGCGGACCGCCGCTAGCGCACCTCTTCGCTGGCATACCCACCCAACCGTCGCCGCGGCGAGGGTGAACCTCAGTGCCGGCCGCGGCGCAGCGGCGCGACCTTCTGCCACGGTGCCATGCCGGCGCGCCCTGCCCGTGCGCCACGCTTGAGGGAAAGACGGCGCGCAGGAGCTTCCAGCGGCGAGGGGGGCATGGCTGCATCGGCCGGACGGGGTGTCCTGGACGGGGGAAGCAGGCGGTCGATCAGCCACATGAGCGTTCTCCATTCGAATGCTTTCGGTTCACGGCCCCACGCTAGCGGCCCGGCGGCATGCGGGGCGTGATCCCCTGGCTACGGCGCGATGACAGCGCTGAACCAGCCTGAACGACGTCGCTGGCGACGGGCGCACCAACGCAGCTGGGAATCGTTTGTATTTGCAGGACCCTGCCGGGATAATCCGCAGCCGATGCTCATCGCCCACCTCCAGCTGTCGCCCGAGGATTCACGCTGCATGCAACGTTCCACCATCAAAGCCTGGTTCGTGGTCCACAAATGGACCAGCCTGGTCTGCACGCTGTTCCTGCTGCTGCTCTGCCTGACCGGGCTGCCACTGATCTTCGGCCACGAGATCGACCACCTGACCGGCGCGGATCCGGAGGTTGCGCCCGCTCCTGCCGGGGCCGTCCTGCGCGATCTGGATGCCCAGGTGCAGACGGCGCTGCAGCACTATCCCGGCAACGTGCCGCTGTTCGTCGGCTGGAACCCTGAGGCACCAGTGATGTACGTCAACACCGGCGCGCGGGTGGATACCCCGCCACCGCAGATGCAGACGGTGCAGCTCAATACCCTTACCGGAGAGCAGGTTCCGGCAGCGCAGTTCAACGAAGGGGTGATGTACTTCATCCTCCGTCTGCATACCGATCTTTTCATGGGCCTGCCCGGGCTGTTGTTCATGGGCGCGATGGGCCTGCTGTTCGTGGTCGCCATCGTATCCGGGCTGGTGTTGTACGGCCCCTTCATGCGCAGGCAGCGGTTCGGCACGCTGCGTACCGGCCGCAGCCGTCGCCTGGCGTGGCTGGACCTGCACAACGTACTGGGCGTGGTGACGTTGGGCTGGGCACTGGTGGTCGGCCTGACCGGCGCCATCAACACATTGGCCAAACCGCTTGAAAAGGCCTTCCAGGCCGAGCAGCTGGGCGAGTTCGCGGCGCGCTATGCCGGACAACCCCGGCCATCCACGCTTTCATCGCTGCAGTCGGCGGTGGATACCGCACGCGCCGCCGAACCGCACATGCGGCCAGCCTTCGTGAGTTTTCCCGGCACCGGCTACAGTGGCAATCACCACTACGGTGTGTTCATGCAGGGCGATACGCCGCTGACCGAACGCATGTACCGTCCCGTGCTGGTCGATGCCACCACTGGCGAACTCACCGCGCAACCGCAACTACCCCTCTACATGACCGTGCTGCTGCTCAGCCAGCCATTGCACTTCGGCGACTACGGAAAGCTGCCGCTGAAGATCCTGTGGGCCTTGCTGGACCTGTTGACGATCCTCGTGCTGGCGAGCGGGCTGTACCTGTGGTTCAAGCGCGGCAACACCGCCACGCGCGTCGCCGAGATCGAGCGCGCACAGACCAGGGAGATCGCATGAGCCCGCCGGACCGCAGCCCGCCCACGATGCGCAGCCCGTTCGTCGCCCCGGCGTGGATCGCCCTGGCCACCGTGGTCGGGCTGGTCAGCGCGCTGCTCGGGGACGGCCTCTTCGACCTGGTTTCCTGGCTGGTGTTCAGTGCCCTGGTCGCACTGTTCGTCCGCGCCTGGATCAGGCGCGACCGCCGCTGACCAGGGTGCCGGCGCAGGCTGTCACCAACGCAGGATGATGCCTTCGATGCGTGCGTTCTCGGCTGTGCGCACTTCCGCATCGAATGCCGCCTGCACCATGCGCAGGACGATGACGGCGATGGACAGCACCGTCGGCACCAGGATGAAGAGCATCAATCTGCCCACGTACATGTCCTGGCCACCGGAAGACAGCGCGGCGTAGCGTGCCGGATCGATCAGCAGCAAGCGTGCGCAGACGCTCATGGCGACCGAAGACGCCACGACGGCACCCAGCCCCAGCGCCATCGGACTGACGGCATCGGACTTGTCGCGGATCAGGCGTGCCGCGGCGCTCGTCGCCACGACGTAGACGAATGCGTGCAGCACAATGACCATTACAGCTATCGCGATACCCATGACACTCCCCCTGCTGTCGACACCTGCACCGGCGCGGCTGTCCGCCGCGACGATCCCCCGTGCCGATCTAACACGCGAAAACGGAACCGGTCCGTGACACACGTCACAGCCGACATGATTTTTCGCCTCCTTGCCGAGCAGGGATGTCCAACAGCAGCGCAGAACATGCGCATAGCCGGTTGACCAGGCTCCCCAGCCGGTCGATCCCTTCTGCTCCGCAGCGCAAGACCACGCTGCGTCCCGTTGCGGATGTTAGGCATGCTCCCCGCCCCATACAAGGGGGACGGAGGTGGTTATTTTCAATTAACCACCTCCGTCCCCTTTTTCAGGCGGAGCGGAGCCTCCGGCGCAGGCGTCGCCAGCCGATCACCAGCGCCGTGGCGCAGAGCGCGGTGCCCAGGCTGCTCAACAGCAGCAGGCTGCCCAGCCGCGTGTTCTCCGCGCGCAGCATGGGCGGCAGGTCCCAGCTGTGCAGGAAATTGAACAGCCACCGCCCGGCCCGTTCGCGCTCGCCCAGGACCAGAAGCGGGTCGCCCGTTGCCAGATCCATATAGACGCGCGTGGCATCAGCATCGTCGAACTCGGCCACCGCCACCGGAAACCGTCGCACCAGCGCGCCGTTCATCGCTTCCGGCGCGCGCGGGTAGAAGTAGCTGTCAGCGGAATGCAGCACATGGAACGCGCGCAGCGGCGCATCCACCAATGCTGTCACCGTTCCGCGCACGCCGCTTTCCGGCAACGTGTACGCCACCTGCAGGCCACCTTCGCCCTGGCTGACGATGCGGCTGTCGCCGCGGCCATCCAGCGCCACCGCGAACAGCACACCGTCGATACGCCGCCACTGCAGTTCCACCGGCACGAATCCCCTCGTCCGTAACGCCGGCAGCAGCGATGCCGGTTCGGCCATCCTGCCCTGCACCGACGGCATGCCACCCCGGTACCGCACCTCATCCATGGCCGCGTGTGCGCTGCTGAAAACCCCCAGCGGATTCATCGACATCAGGCCACTGGATATCCAGGCAAGCACGAACGCGCTGGCCAGCAACCCCAGCAGATGGTGCCAGCGCATCCAGGGCTCGATGTAGGGCGTCCTGGCGCCGGAACGGTAACGCCCACGGAACTTCCAGCGCCAGATGCCCACCACGATGCCGCTGATCGCCGCCACGGTGCACAACGCGGACAACACGATGACCGTCCACGTCCACACTGGATCGGTCGGTTGCATGCGCAGGAAGTACAGCCAGTGCAGCCATGCCCCCACGTAGTTCCAGCGCTGCTGCAGCACGGGCGCATCCAGCACCACTTCGCCGGTACGCGATGACACGTACACGCTGCCGGGGTGTTCGCCGCCCACCTCCACCCGGTAGAGCGGCCGATGTGGATTCAAGCCACGCGAATGCGTCCAGCGGTCTTCATCGACCTGCCGCGTTGCGCCCAGCGCAGGAGCGCCTGCAAAACGCATCGCCGCGGCTTCGGCCCGCGCCACGTCCACCGTTGCCATGGGCAGTCCACTGCGCGCCGACCAGGCTCCGGCATCCTTGCCCATCCGGACCACGTACACGGGCTCACCGCGCACCGTGGTCAACACCACCGATTCCGGTGCCCGCTGGACATCCGCCGGCAGCGCCGACAACCCCTTCAGGCCATCGCCATCGGCCAGTGCCGGCAGCGCGGCAAGCCGTTCCCATGGCGTCAGCTTCGGGTAGCCGATGAACAGCATCACCATGCCGCTGGCGAACCAGAGCAGCATCAACAGACACCCACCGATGCCCAGCCACCGGTGGGTCAGGTAGATCCAGCGCCGGGCGGTGGATCGCAGCGACATGGCAATCGTCCTCAGAATCGATGGTCGAAGGACACTTCCACGCGCCGGTCGGCACCGAGCAGCCACTGCGTATCGGTGTAGTACGCGGTGGTGTAGAACGTCCTGTCGAAGACGTTGAACACCCGCGCCGCGACCCGCGTGCGCGCGCCGGACTGCCACGTGAGTGCGAGATCGGTGGTGGTGTATCCGGGCAGTACCAGCGTATTGGCGTTGTTCGCATAGCGCTTACCGACGTGGCGCAGGCCACCGGCGAGATTCCATGCAGGCAGGAACTGCCAGCCCAGCCACACGTTGGCCAGGCGTTCGGCCACGTTCGGCGGCACCTTGCCGGCGCGGGAAACCGTCACCACCGGCGAACCACTGGCCTCCAGGAAGTCCTCGAATTCGGCCTTGAGCACGGTGGCGTTGGCATCCAGCGACCAGTGCGGCGCGAAGGACCAGTTCAACGATGCTTCGATACCCTTCGATGCCTGTGCGCCGACCTGGACGCTGCGGGAGGGTTCCAGCGGATCGCGGCTGAGCAGGCCGGTCTTGCGGATGCGGTAGGCGGCCAGCGTCCACTCACCGCCGTCGAACGCCTGCTTCATGCCGATTTCCAGCTGCCGGCCCCTGGCGAGATCGAAATGACTGTTGCCCGGACTGATCATCAGCAACCCGCTGACCGGATCGGCGGCCTGCGAATATTGCGCATACAGGCTGAGCATGGGCTGCAGCGCGAACACCGTGCCGGCTCGCCAGCCGGTACTGGAATAGGTCTTCGAGAACGCCGGCTGGCCACTGATCAGATCGGTACGATCGATGCTTGCGCGGTCATGGCGCAGCCCGCCCAGCAGCGACCAGCGCTCACCCACGGCCAGGTGATCTTCCACGAACAGCGCATATTGTTCGGCACTGTTGCGATAGCGCGGCAGGTTGGGGGCATCGCTGACGAATTTGCCCGGCACTGGACGGAACGGGTCCACGGGTCCCGAGCTGCCCGAATACGTGTTGTTCGTATGCCGGAAATGCGCGCGGTTGGCATCGGCGCCGACGACGAATGTATGGGAGAAGCCCCCCAGCGGAGCGTGCACGCGCACCGTGGAGGTCAGCCCGGTCTGGTCCTGGTCGTGGGTGATGCGGGTGTTGTCGGTACGGTCGATCAGCCCGGTTCCCCCGTCATGGACATAGGCCTCCGCATTGCGCCAGTCGCGCTGGCTGTCCACCTGGTAGAGGCGCGTCCGCCATTCCACGTCGCGGCTGGGTGTCCAGGCGGCGTCCAGCTGGGTCCAGCGGTCACGGAAGCGGATCAGGCTGTCGGCCACGTTGTAGTTCCGGTGGCGAAGCGCATCCAGCTGCCGGCCATCCACCAGCGGCGTACCGAAATAGCGCATCGGCCGCTGGTAACCTTCCGCGTGTGTCAGGGTGAACTGCAGGTCCGGCTGCGCCTGCCACAGCAACGCGCCGGAGAACGTGGCATCGCCGTTATGCCCCCGATCCACCCAGCCACTGCTGTAGTTGCCGCTGACATCCAGGCGGTAGGCCAGCGCCGATGACAGTGCGCCTCCACTGCCGAAGCCGAGCCGGGCGGTGTCCTCGCTGCCGACCGTCACGCTGATCTCGTTTTCCACGGCGCCGCGAGAAGGCTTCTTCGGCACGATGTTGATCACACCGCCGATGGCGCCATCGCCATGGATTACCGACGCCGGACCACGCAGTACCTCGATCCGTTCGACCGACCAGGTATCAAAGGGAAAAGTGACGCCGACGCCGCCATACTGACGCAGACCATCGTACAGGCGCATCACCGAAGCGCTGTCGGTGAAGCCGCGGCTGGACAGCGCGCTCAGGCCATTGCCCGGATGCGGCATGGCGCTGATGGCCCCTGCACGGGTGATGGCATCGTTGAGATTGGCATCGCCGCGCTGTTCCAGTTCATCGCGGGAAATGACACTGAGACTGGCCGGCGTCTGCAGCACGCTCAGGGCAAGCGCAGATCCCGCGGCGGCGGTGGCCGACAGTTCACCGCTGCGTGTATCCACCACGCGCACGGTATCCAGTGTCGCAGGAGGCAAGGCTTCATGCGCCCTGCCCGTAGGCGCATGAAGCAGGCAAAGGCACAGCGCAGGCAGGACTGCCCAGCGGTGACGACCGGGAATCGAATTCGTTTTCATTTTTCCATGGCATGCAGGGCCGCCCCGCAGTGCGGGGCAGCATCAATGGCTCGTGTATCGCGTAATGCCAGCCGCTGGCTGGCAACGCTTCGTCACGCGCATGCGCACGCAGGGTCCGACCGATGCATGGAGACCGAACGATATCCCGTGGTATCGGGCTCTGCCCGGCAGACAGCCCGCACCGACGTTCCGTAGTGCCGGGCTCTGCCCGGCAACCCCGGAAAACCGGAATCCACGCGTCAACAGCGAATCAGAAAGTGCGCATGGCCCAGGCAACGCGCACCGGCGGACCACGGGCGCCCAACGTGCCCATCCACCGTGCCGGCAACGCCTGCACCGCGCCCACCAGCGCGCGACAGACCGGCGCCGATGGCACCAGCAGCAACAGGACTGCCACCAGCAGGGTGATCAGACGCGCCGCGATCAGGCAGTAATCGCAGTCCACGCCCATTTCATGATCGGCATGAGGGTCCGCCGCGGGCAAGGGAGGCGAATCCGCATCAAGCGCCGGCGAGGCGTGATGGTCCATGTGCGCGGACATGTCGTGGTGATGCGCGTGGTCGGCGGCCATCGCCTCGGCAGGGCCATCGTCGCCATGCGGTGCATGCGACGACACGGCAGGCTGCACAACGTGCGCCGCCATGGGCGCCGGGTGCGCCGACGCCAGCCACCGGCTGACCGGCGGCGCGCACAGCACCAGCAGCATGGCAAGCCATGCCAGGGCCTGGAGCCGGCGATGGAGTCGGGAATGACGCACCACGTGGATTCTACCGACAGGGCGTGGCGCAGGCGGCCCCACGATCAGCCGATGCGACGATATGACGCAGGTGAAGCCGGCCCGCGCCGCATCGGTAGTGCCGGGCTCTGCCCGGCAAACCCAGCCAGCGTCGGCCTGGCGCGGTTTGTCGCGATCCATCTGAGCCATCTGCGGGAACCCTGCTGATAAACCTACACCTGACACCGCACTTATGCAGCTTTGCTCATGAACCCAGCGCTCCATGACTGGGGCACGATGGCTGCGCTGGAGGCAGGACGCCATCTTCATGGAACACACGCGGCAGGGCCTGGGCGCGATCCTGGAAATACTGGATGCGGCGGTGGCCGATGAGCCAGACAATGTATCAGCCCCCCTCATGGCTGCCGTGACAGACTGCAACCCGTTTCGTGCGCTGGTCAATGAGCACGATCGTATCCTGCAACGCGTGTGCCCCTACCACAATCTCCGGGTAGCGCTCCGACACGCGCGCTTCGATATTGCGTAACGCCACCTCCCCGACCCGCAACGGCCCGTCAAGGCATACGCGCGCCCCATCAACCTCACCATGGCTGAGGCTCAACCTGCCCTCCGCGTCAACGGATTTTCTGGAAATCCGCTGGTAGATCGCGGTGGGCAACACCAACGTGACATTCGCACCGGTGTCCAGCTGCGCTTCGGTCGTGATGGCACCGATCTGCACAGGAATACGGAACGCGCGCGTGTACGGCATCGTGCCTGGATCGCTGGGCTGCAGCCCCTGGTCGCGGTGAAAGCGCAGGCGCTGTTGCGGGAAGTCGATCGCAAGCAGGCCATCGCTGAAGAAATCGCGTGCCAGGATGCCATCGAACGCCCCCTCGGCCTGGCGTGCGTTGTAATTCCTGGTAATGGCGGTGATGCCTTCACGCCGTACTTTCTCCAACGCCAGCGCGTCGAAGCGAACAGTCGCCTCATCCACGGTCCGGACGCCATCGGAGTTCAGCGTGGCGCCACCCGCGGGCAAGTTCAATGCCTGCACCAGACGGACGTCGGCACGCGCCATCCCGCTTGCGCCCGAATCGACTGCGAAGCGGAAGGGACCTGCATCGTTGACCTGCGCGTCCACATAGATTCGTCCGTCGACAATCTCGAATGGAACGTCGATGAGGAGCTCGCCGGCAGCCATGGCCCGTGAGCACACCCTTTCAGGTCCTGGAGCTGCGGCCGCAAGCTGAGACAGGCAGATCGCGAAGGCCAGCCAGGCAATCCAGCAACACCAGGATCGGCCCGGTGGGCAGGACCGTAGCACGACATTCCGGGTCAGCGGACTTGTCGATAAAGCTGAGGTACGTCTTGGCGTCTCGATATCCATGGTGCTGGTTCCAGGGGAGTCCAACACCTTTGATGCGGGGCCAGCGTCGCCGGTTGCAGCACGATGCCACCTTGGACCGTGTAACCAGCATTCGGCCGACGACGCTGGACGCCAGCTCATTGAAAACATCATGACCAACGGCGCCCCTGCGATCACGACATCGGGCGACATAAGGAGGCAACGCGCAATGACGCGTGGAATCCCCTGGGATCGCTTGGCATCCCTGTATTGACCCACTCCCCCAGGTGGTGGATCGGATGGACCGGATCGAGGCGGCCAGCAGCAAAACTGCCGCGACGACCAGCAGCAGCCCGCTCCGTGCAGCGCTCAACCGATAGGCGTTATGCACTCAAGGATAGCAACCGCCGCAGATGCGACAAGCGTCAACCAGCACCAGGCCCTTGACCCACTGAGGCACCTTCGGGTCACGTTGGCCGGTCAGATAGTCGGGGCTAAACTTGTCGGCAAGCATCTGCATCGCGGCGCGACGAAGATGGCAACGGCGACGGCAAGTTTCAGGTCGTGCAGCGTCTTCGGATCCATAGCGTCTCCTGCTGTCAACCTGAAGCCACGAAAAAGCCGGCTCAGGGCCGGCTTCTTCATATCACCTGAATAATCAGGGATTTATTTGGTGGGCGGTACAAGGTTCGAACTTGTGACCCTTGCCGTGTGAAGGCAATGCTCTACCGCTGAGCTAACCGCCCGATGCTGCTGAGCCGCTCATTATAGGGGCTTTCCCGGGAGCGTCAACACTTTTCAGAAGCCACTTTCACATCGTGCTGGTCGGCTTTTCCGAGCCGGTCAGGCCCGCCAGCAGGGTCTCCACCCGGTGCCGCACGGTCTCGCCTTCCGGCCCGTCGGCCAGCTGCACGCCGATGCCGGCCGGACGGTTTCCCTGCGCGCCGGCAGGCGTCACCCAGATCACCTTGGCGGCCACCGGCAAGCGCTCGCTGGAATCGGGCAGGGTCAGCAGCAGGAAGACTTCATCGCCCAGGAAATAGCGCTTGGGTGTCGGCACGAACAGGCCGCCGTTCTTCACGAACGGCATGTAGGCGCTGTACAGCGCGGCCTTGTCCTTCACGGCAAGGGAGAGGATGCCCTGTCGGGCGTTGGTGGCACTCATCGATTTCCCCTTGGGTTCGGCCGTTCGTTGACCCTGTTCCAGGCAAGCAGCAGTTCCACCACGGCCAGGTCCGCACGCACGGTGGTGCGCAGCAGGTCGCGGGTCCGGTTGGCAGCATCGAACCAGGCCGCAAGCTTGTGCAAACGCTCCGGCGCGGTCAAGCCATCGCTGCTGGCCTGGGCCAGCGCCAGGTCCGCCGCGAAGCGCAACCGCAGTGCCGCGTCGGCATCGCCGCACCATTTCTGGGCCACCGCCACCGCGCCGGTACGCCCCGTGACCAGTTGTTCGAGGTCCCTGGCGACATCGCGACGCAGCGCCAGGCCATCGGCCCGCAGCCACTGATCGGCAAGGCCTGGATGTCCGCGCGCCGCCTCCAGCGCCTCGCGGGCGTCGGCATCGCTGTGACCCTGACGCTGCAGCCAGGTCATCGCTTCTTCGCGTGGCGGCAGCTTGAATTCCAGCCGCTGGCATCGGCTGCGCACGGTCTGCGGCAGCCGCGCCGGATCGCTGCTCACCAGCCACAGGTAACGACCGGGCTGTGGTTCTTCCAGTGTCTTCAGCAGCGCATTGCAGGCCGCCCGGTTGATGGCGTCGGCAGGATCGACGATCACGACCTGCGCCACGCCGTACTGCGGCGTGAGCGAGAGCTTCTGGCCGATCTCGCGCACCTGCTCGATGACGATCTCGGTACGCAGCTTGTCGCCGCTCTTGTTGGGAATGAAACTGATGATCTGCAGGTCCGGGTGGGTGCCTGCGGAGATCAGCTGCCGCGTGCGCTCGGCCTGGGCGGCATTGCCCTGCGACAGCACGTGTGCGGCCAGTGCTTCGGCCACTTCGCGCTTGCCCAGCCCGGCCGGGCCACAGATCAGCAGCCCATGGCCCAGACGCCCCGCGTCCAGCGCGGCCACGGTCTGGTCGTAGGCACGCTGCTGCCATGGGGAAAAGTCGTCCCTTGCCGTCGTGCTCATGCGTCCTCCCCGGCCCGCAGCCACTGTTCAACCCGGGTCACCACGTCAGCCGCCACGGCTTCCTGCCCCTGGCTGGCATCCACCACCGCGAATCGCGCCGGGTCCTGCCGTGCGCGCTCGCGGAATACGGCGCGGACGCGCTGGAAGAAATCGTCCTGCTCGCGTTCGATGCGGTCCGGGAACAGATCGCGTCCATTTGCGCGCGCGCGCCCGGTTTCCACGTCCACGTCCAGCAGCAGGGTCAGGCCGGGCAGCAGGCCAACGGCGCGCTGTTCCAGATCGGCTATCCAGTGCGCGTCCAGGCCACGCCCGCCGCCCTGGTAGGCGTAACTGGAGTCGGTGAAGCGGTCGCTGAGCACGTAGGCGCCGCGCTCCAGCGCCGGCAGGATCACCTGGCGCACATGCTGTGCGCGCGCGGCGAACACCAGCAGCAGCTCGGCCTCGGCGCTGAGCGGTTCGGCGGCCACGTCCCCCTCCGGCTTCAGCACCAGTGCGCGGATGCGCTCGGCCAGCGGCGTGCCGCCCGGCTCACGGGTCAGTACCACATCGTGACCATGCGCCTGCAGGCAGGCGTGGATGGCGTTGATGGCTGTGGTCTTGCCTGCGCCCTCGCCGCCCTCAAGGCTGACGAAACGCCGGTGGCGCTCAAGCGCGGAACTCATTGCGCCGGGGTCTCCTGGATGCGTTGCTGGCGCAGCTGCTGCAGGTACCTGGCCACGGCGGCGGTGTGTTCTGCATAGCTGGCCGAAAAGACATGCGCGCCACTGCCGTCGCCCACGGCGACGAAATACAGGGCGTCACCCGCCGCCGGTCGCGCGGTGGCCATCAGCGCATCGCGGCTGGGCATGGCGATCGGCGTGGGCGTGAGGCCGGCGCGGGTATAGGTGTTGTACGGCGTATCGGTGGTGAGATCGCGCTTGCGGATGTTGCCATCGTATGCCGCGCCGATGCCGTAGATCACCGTGGGATCGGTCTGCAGGCGCATGCCCATCTTCAGGCGGCGCGCGAACACGCCGGCGATCTGCGGGCGTTCGCTGACCAGCGCGGTTTCCTTTTCGATGATGGATGCCAGGATCAGCAGTTCGTAGGGGGAGTCGACCGGCAGATCATCGGCACGCGATTCCCACGCTTCGCCCAGCGCCTTCTCCATGGCCGCATGAGCGCGCTTGAGTACGTCGATATCCGTATCGCCACGCTGGTAGATGTAGGTTTCCGGCAGGAAGCGGCCTTCAGGATGCTGGCCGGCGAACCCCAGCCGCTGCATCAACGCGGCATCGTCGAGCGTGTCGGTGGTGTGCACCAGGGGTTCGGCGCGCTTGAGCGCGGCACGCAACTGGCGGATGTTCCAGCCTTCCACCAGGGTGACGCGGTGCTGCAGCACCCTGCCCTGGCGCATGCGCTGCAACAGTTCGCGCGGCGTCAGCGAGGCATCCAGCGCATATTCGCCCACTTTGAGCTTGCCGGCGGCATCGAGCTGGCGCGCCAGCAGTTGCCACTGCGCATCCTGGCCTTCGTTCACGCCTGCGCTGCGCAGCTTGCCAAGCACGGTGGTGAAGCCATCGCCGCTGGCGATGAACACACTTTCTTCGCTGGGAGTCAGGTGGGTGTCGGCGAACTGCACCTGCTGGTAATACAGCCAGGCACCGGCACCGACCGCTATCGCGGCCAGCAGCACCAGCACCGTTACCACCAGCAGACACCCGCGCTTGGCTCCCGCCATGGATTACCTCGGAGATCGGATCAGTGGTGCAGGATACCGCGAGCCGGGTGGGCTTGACCTGCGGGAGGGTGTGACGACCAACGGTCGTCACCCACCAGGAGCTGTCAGATCACTGGGGGAATGTGTGACGACCAACGGTCGTCACCCACCGGTGGGCCCCACCGGTCGGTCCCACCGATCATCACCCGCCGGTCAGTCCTGCTGGCCGAGGGCGCGCATCAGGCCGCGTGCCTTGGCGCGCGTTTCGTCCAGTTCCTTGTCCGGATCGGAATCCACCACGATGCCGGCGCCGGTCCGGAAGGCGACTTCGTTGCCGCTGACTTCGGCGGTGCGGATGAGGATGTTCAGGTCCAGGTCGCCATCGCGGTTCAGCCAGCCGAACGCGCCGGTGTAGGCGCCGCGCGGCACCTGCTCCAGCTCGCCGATGATCTGCATGCAGCGCACCTTCGGGCAGCCGGTGATGGTGCCACCGGGAAAGGTTGCCGCGATCACCTGGCCGGGCGTGACGTCCGCGCGCAGCTGGCCGCTGACGTTGCTGACGATATGGTGCACGTGGGCATAGCTTTCCACCGTCATCAGCTCGTCCACCACCACACTGCCCGGCGTGCAGATGCGGCCAAGATCGTTGCGCTCCAGGTCGATCAGCATCACATGTTCGGCCCGTTCCTTGGGGTGGCCGACCAGCTCCTGGATGCGCGCGGCATCATCATCGCCCGCGAACCGCGGGCGGGTGCCGGCAATCGGACGGGTCTGCGCATGCCCGGCGTGCACCGACACCAACCGCTCCGGCGACGAGCTGACCACATGCCGGCCGTGGCCGGTGAACAGGCCCGCGAACGGTGCGGGATTGGCCTGCCGCAGCTGTGCGTACAGTGCCTGCGGGCTCACGTCGCCGGCAAAGCGCGCGCACCAGCGACGCGACAGGTTCACCTGGAACACATCGCCCGCACGCAGGTACTCGATCACCCGGCGCACGCCATCGGTGAAGTGCTGTGGCGCGTCCTCGTCCACGGCCAGCGGTGGCTGCCATCCCTCCCCCGCCTCGGACAGTGGTTGTGCGAGCAGCATCTGCAGCTCTGCCAGCAGCGCCGATCGCCCCGCTTCGGCCAGCAGCCAGCTGCGCTGTTGCTGGTGGTCGTGAAGCACGGCAGCCGGGCAACGCAAGGCCAACGCGGTCGGCTGGCCATCATCGCGTGGCCTGTGCGGCAGCACCGTTTCAATCTGGCTGGCGACTTCATAATCCAGCAGCAGCGCCCAGCCGCCCCGGAAGGGCAACGTGCGATCCTGCGGCATGGGCAGCCGTTCGGCCTGCCACGCCGCGTCCAGCGCATCCAGGAAGCCCATCGCATGCACATCGCCGCGATGGTCACGCACCACTCCGTCGGCATCCAGCCGCAGGAAGGCCTCATCGGCCACCAGCAGCAGGCTCCAGCGTCCCTGTGCGGTACCCGAAGCGGTGGATTCCATCAGCAGCGGAAAGCGTGCGGGCTGGGCCTGTTGCAATGCCAACAGGTCCACGGGGGTGTCCAGCGGCAGGATCAGCGGAGCGTCGGACATGGAAGGACTTCAGGCTGCGTGGCGGTGAGCGGACGTGGTGGACTGGCCCGGAGTCGGATGGGCCGCCGGATTGCGCGGGAACAACCGGACAGAGCCCGACGATACGATGGGCCGCACGCATCAGCCGGGCAGAGCCCGGCTCTACGATGCCGTTGGGCGGTCAGGCGCGCTTGAACACCAGCGTGCCGTTGGTGCCGCCGAAGCCGAAGCCGTTGGACATCACCACGTCCACCTTGGCCTGGCGTGCTTCGTTGGCCACGTAATCCAGGTCGCAGCCTTCGCCCGGCTGGTCCAGATTGATGGTCGGCGGGATCACGCCTTCCTGCAGCGCCATCACCGAGAAGATCGCTTCCACGCCGCCGGCGGCGCCCAGCAGGTGGCCGGTCATCGACTTGGTGGAGCTGACCATCATCTTGTAGGCGTGGTCGCCGAAGGCAGTCTTCATGGCCATGGTTTCGCCCAGGTCGCCCAGCGGCGTGGAGGTGCCGTGTGCATTGAGGTAGCCGACCTGTTCCGGCGTGACACCAGCGTCCTTCATGGCCATGGTCATGCAGCGCGCGGCGCCTTCGCCGTTCTCGCTGGGTGCGGTCATGTGGTAGGCGTCGGAGCTGGCGCCGAAACCGGCGAGCTCGCAGTAGATCTTCGCGCCGCGCGCCCTGGCGTGCTCGTACTCTTCCAGGATCAGGATGCCCGCGCCGTCGCCCAGCACGAAGCCGTCCCGGTCCTTGTCCCAGGGGCGCGATGCCGCAGCCGGGTCATCGTTGCGGGTGGACATCGCCTTCATGGCGCAGAAGCCGCCCAGCGCGGTCGGCGAGGAGCCACGTTCGGCGCCACCGGCGACCATAACGTCGGCATCGCCGTACTGGATCATGCGCATCGCGGTGCCGATGGAATGGTTCGAGGTGGCGCACGCGGACACGGCCGAGAACGACGGCCCCTTCAGGCCGGCGATGATGCTCAGCTGGCCCGGCAGCATGTTGATGATGGTCTTGGGCACGTAGAAGGGCGAAATCTTCTTCCCTTCGTGGAATTCGATGGTCTGTTCTTCGATGCCCAGCAGGCCGCCGATGCCGGCGCCGACGATGGCGCCGATGCGGTCGGCGTTGCCGTCGTTTATCTCAAGACCCGAATCGGCCAGCGCCATGAACGACGCGCCCAGGCCGTAATGGATGAACGGGTCCATCTTCCTGGCATCCTTGCCGCTGACCCGGTACCTGCCGAACAGTTCGTTGTCGGCGGTGATGTCGAAATCCTTGACCTCACCTGCGATCTTGGTGGTGAAACGTTCCACATAGGAGTCGGCAACGTTGGTCAGCGGGCCGATGCCCGAACGGCCTTCGATGATGCCCTGCCAGCTGCTGGCAAGGTCATTGCCCAGCGGCGAAACCATGCCCATGCCGGTAACGACGACGCGACGCTTCATTGCTGTTCTCCTGACCCGTGGATATGCGGGTATGACGCGGGGTAGCGCTCAAATACACAGGGCCGCATGCGCGGCCCCATGGGGTGCCGTGCGCGGGACGTGCATGACGTCACCGCGCACCAGCTGCCGTACATCAGGACTTGACGTGCGCCTTGACGTAGTCGATGGCCAGCTGCACGGTGGTGATCTTCTCGGCTTCTTCGTCCGGGATCTCGCACTCGAACTCTTCTTCCAGCGCCATCACCAGCTCGACGGTGTCCAGCGAGTCAGCGCCCAGGTCATCGACGAACGATGCCGTGTTGATGACTTCTTCTTCCTTGACGCCCAGCTGTTCGACGACGATTTTCTTGACGCGTTCTTCGATGGTGCTCATGGGGTATCGCTCCAGATGGAGTAGTGGTTCGAAAAGACGCCATCGGGAACGATGGCCGTGGGATAGTGTAGTGGAAACCGGCAATGCCTTGCATCGTTCGCAAATGCCTTCCGGATCAACCACTTGCGGCGCAATCCATGCACCCCTTGCTTACGGCATGTACATGCCACCGTTCACATGGAGGGTTTCGCCGGTGATGTAGCCGGCTGCGGGGCTGGCCAGGAATGCCACCGCATGCGCGATGTCTTCCGGCGAACCCAGGCGTTCGAGGGCGATGTCGTTGATCAGCGCGGCACGCGCTTCTTCCGGCAATGCCTTGGTCATGTCGGTATCGATGAAGCCCGGCGCCACGACATTCACGGTGACCCCGCGCGAGCCGATTTCCTTGGCCAGCGACTTGGAGAAACCGATGATGCCGGCCTTGGCCGCCGCGTAGTTGGCCTGGCCGGCATTGCCGGTCACGCCGACCACCGAGGCGATGTTGATGATGCGGCCCTTGCGTGCCTTCATCATGCCGCGCATCACCGCCTTGCTGGTACGGAACACGCTGGTCAGGTTGGTGTCGATGATCGACGCCCAATCGTCTTCCTTCATGCGCATCAGCAGGTTGTCGCGGGTGATGCCGGCGTTGTTGACCAGGATCGAAACCGTGCCGAATTCCTTGGCGATGCCGTCCAGCACGCTGTCCAGCGCGGCGGCATCGGTGACGTTCAGCGCGCGGCCGTGGCCGCCGTGGGCGGCCAGGCGCTCGCCGATCGCGGCAGCGCCGGACTCGGTGGTGGCGGTGCCGATGACGGTGGCGCCCTGGGCGGCCAGCAGATCGGCGATGGCGGCACCAATGCCACGGCTGGCGCCGGTGACCAGTGCGATTTCACCCTGCAGGGGCTTGCTCATGATGTTGTCCTCCAGACGGAACGGTCGTCGGTGCAGGATGCCGGCCACGAAGGGGCAGCAGGCACCGGCAACGGATAAGGGTCAGGCCGACCATGCCTCGCGGGCGCTTTCGAAATCGGCCGGCGTGGCCAGTGCGCGGCCATCGATGCTCTTGTCGATACGCTTGACCAGGCCACTCAGCACCTTGCCCGGGCCGCACTCGGCGATGCGGGTGGCACCGCGCACAGCCAGCGCCTGTACGCAGCCGGTCCACTGCACCGGCAGGTACAGCTGCTGCACCAGCGCGGCACGGATGGCGTCCACGCCCTCGTGCACGGCGGCATCGACGTTCTGCACCACCGGCAACGACGGCGCCTGCCAGGACAGCCCGGCCATGACCTCGGCCAGGCGGTTGGCGGCTTCGCGCATGAGCGGAGTATGCGAGGGCACGCTCACGGCCAGCTTGACCGCCTTGCGCACGCCCTTTTCGCCGAGCAGCGCCAGCGCGCGGTCCACGGCAGCGGCATCGCCGCCGATGACGATCTGGCCCGGCGAATTGAAGTTCGCCGGCACCACCACCTGGCTGCCGGCGGCTTCGGCGCAGACGTCCTGCACCAGCTGGTCCTCGGCACCGAGCACGGCGGCCATGGCACCGACGCCGGCCGGCGCGGCTTCCTGCATCAGCTGGCCACGCAGGCGCACCAGGTGCGCACCGTCATGCAGGCTGAGGGCACCGGCGGCCACCAGCGCGGTGTATTCACCCAGGCTGTGGCCCGCCAGCAGCGCAGGCTGCGCGCCCCCTGCGGCGTTCCATGCCCGCCACACACCGATGCTGCCGGCCAGCAGGGCCGGCTGGGTGTATTCGGTACGGTTGAGCATTTCCTCCGGGCCACCCTGGGACAGCGCCCACAGGTCGACACCGGCGCCATCGGATGCTTCGGCAAAGGCTTCGCGCACCTGCGGGTGCAGCTCGGCCAGCTCGGCCAGCATGCCCAGCGACTGGGAGCCCTGGCCGGGAAACACGAAAGCAAGGGTGGAATCGGTCACGCGATCATCCGCCTGATGGAATCGAAGCGGGCCATGATAAGGGTGAATCC
>JAFAFF010000003.1 GCA_023423605.1 Pseudomonadota bacterium | reverse complement strand
CACCTGGATGGAACTGCTTTATCTCAGCTTCAGTTTACTGAGCGGTGTCGGCCTGAGCGACGTGGTTCCGGTCCATCCCCAGGCACGCGCATTGGTAATGCTGGCGCAGTTTTCCGGGGTAATGTACGTCGCGCTGGTGGTCTCGCGACTGGTCGGCCTGACCATCCTGCAGAATCCACGAAAATGAATGCCGGATAAAAAATTCGCGCCCGGAAGAGCGCGAATATTGAAACTTTTTATCTGAATACGTGGGCGAGAGAGTGCCTGATGCCCGCCGCAGCATGTGCGGTGAACGTGCATAGGCTAGTATTCGCGCGCTCCGGTTTTTTTGCGGTATGGGTCCATGCGGTTTGCAGAATCTGGCTGTTCGCTTTGTGGCGTGGAAACGCTTTCCCTTCGCGGGGTCGGCCCCATGCGTGCCTGACACCTCAAGAGAATGATGACCCCCCACGACGACGCCCTGCACGGCGCAGACGTCCTGCGCATCGGCGATTGCACTGTAACCCTGTCCTCCCGCGAGGTGCAGGTTCCCGGTGTGCGCCGGCTCCGTCGGCTCACGCCGAAGGCCGTGGGGGTGCTGTGCGTGCTTGCCCGAAGCCAGGGGCGGGTGGTGACGCGTGATGAGCTGTTCGCTGAAGTCTGGCCGGATACGTTGCCGACCAACGACGTGCTGACCCAGGCCGTCACCCAGCTGCGCAAGGCCTTTGCCAGCACCGACACGCAAGGCACGGCGTATATCGAGACCATTGCCAAGTCGGGCTATCGCCTGCTGGTGCCGGTAACGGTGCCCGAGGTGCCGGATTCGATGCTGCCCGTGGAGTTCCCGGCGTCCGATGAGGGGCGTGACGATGGCGGCATCCATCCTGTCGACGCGTCGATCGTCGAGCCGCAGGGTACCTTGGCGGTGGTCGAAGCCGGAATCCTTCCCGCGGCAGCGGCGCCAACGGCCACGACGGTCCCACGCGGGCGTCGCCACACCTGGCGGAAGATCAGGCGACGGCTGCTGCTGGTTGTTGGTGTGCTGATGCTGGTCGCGCTGTTGGTCATGACCTGGGTGCTGCAGCGAACGCCGTCATCGACGCCGCTGGAGGCCGCCGTTGAGAACGGCACGCGTGTCGTCGGCAGCCCGCAGCGGCCCTATCGGTTGATCACCGCCGGCACGGGCTTCGAGACATACCCGGCGCTTTCTCCCGATGGTTCGCTGGTGGCTTACGAGGCCAGTGCCGAAGATGGTGTTGGTGGGCAGATCAAGGTGCAGACATCCGGCAATGCCCCGGCGCGCGATCTCGTGGAACGCCCGCAGGGCGCCACGGATCGCTTCCCGCACTGGTCGCCGGATGGTCGCGAGATCGCGTTCGCGCGCTTCCATGCCGACGGCCATTGCCAGGTGCTGATCGTCAGCGCCACCGGTGGCAACCTGCATGAAGCAACGCGCTGTGATGGCACCGAACTGCTCAGTTTCGATTGGGTGCCGGACGGTCGCGGGCTGGTGTTCGGCAGCATGGTGGGTGCCTTTGGCCACCGTGGCATCCGCCTGCTGGACCTGTCCAGCGGACGCTGGAAGGCGCTGGACTATCCTGCACGGGAAGATGATTTCGACTATGCGCCGCAGGTTTCGCCGGATGGCCGCTGGCTGGTATTCGTGCGCAATCCGCAGGTGGGTGATCTCTGGCGGATGCCGATCGAAGGGGGGACGCTTGAGCAGCTGACCGACGATGCCGCCGAAATCCGTGGCTGGGCGTGGCTGGGAGATAGCCGCCATATCGTGTTCGGGCGCCGCGTGGACAGTGAGGCGCGCCTGTATCGACTGGATACGGACAGCCGCACACTGCGCGATGTCGGCCTGGACGATGCGCAGTGGCCGGCGATGGCACGACGTGCCGACCTGTTGGCGTTCGTGCAGCGCAAGGCGCAGTTCGGCCTGTTCCGTGTGCCGCTGGATGAACCGGCCCGGGCAGAGCGGTTGTTTCCGTCCAGCGGGCGTGACAGCCAGCCGACGCTGTCGCCGGATGGCCGGCACCTGGTATTCACCTCCGATCGCTCGGGCACCTACGCATTGTGGTGGGCCAACCTGGATCGTCCTGCGTCGCTGCGGCCGATCGAAGGCTTGCGACCGGATTCGCGGCAGGCACCGACGTGGTCGCCGGACGGGCAGCGCCTGCTGGCGATCGGCCGCGATGAACGGGGCCAGTCCCTGGTGTACGAGATCACGCCGCGCGACGAGCAGCTGACTGTGCTTCCGGTACCCGCCACGCGACCGTTGCAGGCGCTGTATGCCGACGACCCGGACAGGCTGTTGGTGATAGAACGCGATGATGAACAACGTACACGTCTGGTGTTGTATGACCGGCGTGGTGAGCCTTGGCGGAAGGTGGCGGCAATAGAAGGGGTTTCGCAGGCGCGGTTCGACCATAGCCGGCATAGGGTGCTGTTCACCCGCTTCGGTGCCGGCGGACTGTGGTCCATCGATGCCGGGCTCGATGCTGCCAGCGTCCGCCAGATCGGCCAGGACATGCCTTCGCGCTGGCGGTACCGCACCTGGACGGTCACCGCGCAGGGCGACATCGATTATCTGGACGCGTCGGGTGGTTGCACTACCCGGCTGTTCAGGAAATTGGATGCGTCGCGATCCGTCGAATCCTGCGTGGATCGGCAGCGGCTCAGTTCCGGCAGCAGCTTCAGTGCCAGCCCTGACGGTTCCAGCCTGTATGTGGCGCTGGCGGTCAGCGATGGCTCGGACATCGGCGTCATGAGCATGCCGAAAATGACCCAGGACCTGCTTACTGACATTGTCAAACCATTGATATCAAAGGATTGATTCGTTTCGGAAGTTCTTCGTGCAAGGCTCGTTTCAATTTCGTCGCGAACTCGTGAGGAGTTCCTGACCCTTGGCACCTGATTTGGCAAAACAGTTCCCCTGTATTGGCAAACCCGTGGTGCCCCATGCGTCAACTCTCGCTCGCTGATCGCGGCCAAACCCTTTCGCTGGACAAGTCGCTCGACGATGCGCTTCCCATCTGCCTGGGCGTTGCCCGGCTGGGCAGCCTGCAGACCGCCGGAAGCTGCTTCACGGTGTGGATCCAGGTGCGTGGCAGCGCGTGGGTGGAAGCCAAGGAAGGACGGTTCCGTCTGCGCCAGGGCGAGTGGATCGCCTTTGAAAAGGAATCGCGGCCGTTGGTGCAGGCTGGCCGCAGCGGGCTGTGCATCGGCCTGGCACTGAATGCGGACGCCATGCGCATGCTGGCCGAGCTTGCCGATTGCGGCCTGTATGCCGGGCGTGGGCAGATGAAGCGTGCGGAACTGCGGGTGGCATTGCAGCTGTGGCGTGATGCCCTGGAAAGTGGCCTGCCGGCGCAGGCGCTGCGTCCGCTGCTGCTCCACCTGGCTTCGCTGCAGCGGACACTGGCGGGCACGGTGCAGCGTTGCCCGGGCCGTTCGCGCAGCCGCAAGCGCCAGGTGTTCGGGCGCATGCAGCGCGCGCGCCTGTACCTGGAAGGCAACAGCCACCGCGTGGTGCGCATCGGTGAACTTGCCGAGCTCACCAATTTCTCCAGCTGGTATCTGTCCAAGACCTTCCAGAGCCTGTACGAGGAAAGCCCGCAGGCGCTGTCCGCACGCCTGCGCCTGGAACGCGCGGCCGATCTGCTGCGTGATACCGACATGATGATCGGCGAAGTGGCGGCGGCCAGTGGCTTCGACAACTGCTGCAGTTTCGCCCGTGCCTTCCGCGCACGATTCGGAACGTCCGCTTCGCACTTCCGTGAAAGCGCCGCCAGGCTGTCGCCACATTCGGCAAAGTCTCTGGCTGGCTCACGCAAACCCAGGGTGGCAACACAATCGTAACGTTTGGGGGCGTTTTAACACGCCACTAACGTACCTTGGAGAGATACATGAATTTCCGTAACCCCGCCGTGCGGCTGGGCATGCTGCCGGCCGGTATCGCGCTGGCGCTGAGCCCGAGCTTCGCCTCGGCACAGGAAGCTGCCTCCGGCACCACCGACCTGGACCGCATCTCGGTCACTGGTTCGCGCATCCGCCAGGCCAACATGGAAACCGCGCAGCCGGTGATCGCGCTGCAGCGCGCCGACATCGAGAAGCAGGGCTTCACGAACGTCGCCGACATCGTGCAGAACCTGGCCGCGACCGGTTCCCCGGCCATCAGCCGTGCCGATGCGCTGTCCTCGGGTGAGGAAGTGGGCGGCCAGTACGTCGATCTGCGCAACCTGGGCCCGGAGCGCACCCTTGTGCTGCTGGACGGCAAGCGCATGGGTACCAGCACCGGTGGCTACACCGATCTGGCGTCGATCCCGACCTCGGTCGTCGAGCGCATCGAAGTGCTGACCGACGGCGCGTCGGCCATCTACGGTTCGGACGCCATTGCCGGCGTGATCAACATCATCACCCGCAAGAACTTCGACGGCCTGGAAGCCAGCGCCTACACCGGCCAGTACGGCCAGGGCGACGGTCAGCAGCAGACCTACAATTTCGTCTACGGCCAGACCGGCGAGCGCGGCTCGCTGACCTTCGGCGCTGAGTACAGCAAGCAGGACGAGGTCGAGGCGAAGAATCGTCGCTTCAGCCGTAGCCCGAATGGCCAGTGGCACCAGACCCCGAACGAAGTCGATGGCGCCAATGGCTGGTCGGCTGCTTCGAACCAGGGCGTGCTGATCGACAGCGCCGACAACTGGTACGTTCGTAATCCGGGCGCCACCGGCAATTCGCTGGCCGACGATTACCACGAGTTCGGCCTGGGCGATTACACCAACGCCAGCCAGGAAATGTGGCTGCAGAACAAGCTGGAGCGTCGCTCGGTGTTCGCCAACGGCGACTTCGACCTGACCGACAACGTGCGCGCCAACGCGAACGTGCTGTACACCAAGCGCACGGCAACGTCGCAGATTGCAGGCTATCCGTACCAGTCGGAAGTCTATGAGACTCCGCTGTCGGCCGACAGCGCGTTCAATCCGCTGGGCGAAGATGCCAACTTCATCCGTCGTGGTTCGGAAGTGCCGCGCCAGACCGAATCGGAGCAGGAAACCTTCCGCTTCAGCACCGGCCTGCAGGGCTCCTTCCAGTTCGCTGACCGTTACTTCGATTGGGATGTGGGCTACGTCTACAACCAGAACAAGGGCGTGAAGACCGGTACCGGCGATCTGTTCATCCCGAACGTGCGCAATGCCGTGGGACCGTCGTTCATCGATGCCAACGGTGTGGCCCAGTGCGGCACCGCCGCCAGCCCGATTGCCGGTTGCACGCCGTGGAACCCGCTGCTGCCGTACGGTGAGACCGGTGCGGGCGCGCTGGCCGGTAACGAGGCGCTGCAGAACTACCTGTTCCTGCCCAGCCACGATACCTACACCAACACCACCAAGGTCTACAGTGCCAACCTGGCAGGCACCGTCGCTACGCTGCCGGCCGGCGACCTGGCCTTCGCCGCCGGTTACGAGCACCGTGAGGAAAGCGGTGAGTACAACCCGGATGCACTGCTGCAGTCGGGCCTGAGCACCAGCCTGGCCGGTGGCCCGACCAAGGGCGACTACGAGCTGGATGAGTTCTACCTGGAGCTGAACGTGCCGATCCTGGCGGATCTGCCGTTCGCCAAGGAACTCTCGCTGGACATGGCCGGCCGCTATTCGGACTACAACACCTTCGGCGACACGGTGAACTCCAAGTTCGGCCTGAAGTGGAAGCCGATCGATGACCTGCTGATCCGTGGTACCTACGCGACCGGTTTCCGTGCTCCGACCATCTCGGACATGTACGGCGGCACCGGCCAGACCTTCGACAGCTATACCGACCCGTGCGACAGCAGCTTCGGTGCTGCGGCGCGCAATCCGGCTGTTGCCGCTGCCTGTGGCGCTGCCGGCGTGCCGGCGGATTTCCGCCAGATCACCTCCGGCGGAGCGACCTCGACCGGCCCGGGCACGCAGTCTTACAGCGCGTTTGAATCTGGTTCCAATCCGAACCTGAACCCGGAAACCTCCAAGACCTGGACGGCCGGCTTCGTGTACAGCCCGAACTTCGTGCAGGGTCTGGATATCAGCCTGGATTGGTGGAAGATCCGTATCGATGACGTTATCGCCGCGGAATCGGTGACATCCATCCTCAACAACTGCTACGTGCTTGGCATCGATGCAGCCTGCGCCCGCTTCGAGCGTGGCACTGAAGGTCGTACCACCAATCAGGTCGTCGACGTGACCCGTACCCTGGTCAACGGCGGCTATC
>JAFAFF010000344.1 GCA_023423605.1 Pseudomonadota bacterium | reverse complement strand
GGTGGATTTGCCGGCACCGTTCGGACCCATGATGGCGTGTACCTGGCCGGGCTTCACGTCCAGCGACAGGCCCTTGAGGATCTCTTTTTCGCCGATGCGTGCGTGGAGGTTTTCGATCTTCAGCATGATGCTCTTTCCAGATTGCGGACCGGAGCCGCGTAGTGCCACGCCCTGCGTGGCAGAAAAATTATCGCAACGCGCGCTGCGCGTTACCCCACCGAGCCTTCCAGCGACACTTCCAGCAGCTTCTTGGCTTCCACCGCGAACTCCATCGGCAGCTCGCGGAACACCTGCTTGCAGAAGCCATCGACGATCAGTGACACCGCGTCTTCCTGGCTGATGCCGCGCGCACGGCAGTAGAACAGCTGGTCGTCGGATATCTTCGAGGTGGTGGCCTCGTGTTCCACCGTGGCACCGGGATTCTTGACCTCGATGTACGGGAACGTGTGCGCACCGCACTTCTTGCCGATCAGCAGCGAATCGCACTGGGTGTAGTTGCGCGCGCCATCGGCGTTGCGGTCCACGCGTACCAGCCCACGGTAGGTGTTCTGGCCACGACCGGCGCTGATGCCCTTGCTGATGATCTTGCTCTTGGTGCGCTTGCCGATGTGGATCATCTTGGTGCCGGTATCGGCCTGCTGGCGATGGTGGGTCAGCGCCACCGAGTGGAACTCACCCACCGAATCGTCGCCGAGCAGCACGCACGACGGATACTTCCAGGTGATGGCCGAACCGGTTTCCACCTGGGTCCAGGTGACCTTGCTGCGCGCACCACGGCATTCGGCACGCTTGGTGACGAAGTTGTAGATGCCGCCGACGCCGTTCTCGTCGCCCGGATACCAGTTCTGCACCGTGGAGTACTTGATTTCCGCATCTTCCAGCGCAACCAGTTCGACCACCGCGGCATGCAGCTGGTTCTCATCGCGCATCGGCGCGGTGCAGCCTTCCAGGTAGGACACGTAGGCCTTGTCTTCGCAGATGATCAGGGTGCGTTCGAACTGGCCGGTATGGCCGGCGTTGATGCGGAAGTAGGTGCTCAGCTCCATCGGGCAGCGCACGCCCCTGGGGATGAACACGAAGCTACCATCGGAGAACACGGCGGAGTTGAGCGCGGCGAAGTAGTTGTCGCCGACCGGCACCACGCTGCCCAGATACTGGCGGACCAGTTCCGGGTGCTCCTTGATGGCCTCGGACATCGAGCAGAAGATCACGCCCTTCTCGGCCAGTTCCTTGCGGAAGGTGGTGCCGACGGAAACCGAATCGAACACCGCATCCACGGCCACGCCGGCCAGCTTCGCGCGTTCTTGCAGCGGCACGCCCAGCTTGTCGTAGGTATCCAGCAGTTCCTTGGGCACTTCATCCAGGGAGGCATACTTCGGGCCTTTGGGCGCGGAGTAGTAGCTCAGCGCCTGCAGGTCGATCGCCGCGATCTGCAGCTTGGCCCAGTCCGGCATCGGCATGGTGAGGAAGTGGCGGTATGCCTGCAGGCGCCATTCGGTCATCCATTCCGGCTCGTCCTTCTTCGCCGACAGGGCGCGGATGGTGTCCTCGTCCAGGCCGGGCGGCAACGAGTCGGATTCGATGTCCGTGATGAAGCCGGCCGAATACTTGCGGCCGAGCTGCTCGTGGATTTCGCGGTTGGGCGTTTCGCCGGGGGCGATGGTATCGATGGTGTCGGTGGCCATGGGGGCTGCCTGGGATCAGGAGACGACAGCGGCCGCGATGGCGCGGCGCTGGTTTTCGTCGGCAAGGGGAAGAGGGGGCAGGATCTGCACGAGGGTGACGTTGCGCAATGCTTCGGACACCACGTCGTTGATCAACCGCCAGCTGCTGCGCGCGCCGCACTGGGGCGCCATGCCGCACTGGTGGTTGTCGTGGCTGCATTCGGTCAGCGCCAGCGGCCCCTCCATGGCCTCCACCACGGCATACAGCGTGATATCGCCCGGCGCGCGGGTGAGCCGGTAGCCGCCACGCACGCCCCTCAGTCCTTCCACCAGCCCGGCCTGGGCCAGCGGCTTGAGGACCTTGCTGACGGTCGGCGGTTCCAGGCCGGTGAATTCGGCCAGCTCGGTCGCGCTCAGCACTTCGCCCGGATGGGCGGCGAGCACGGTCAGCACGACGGTGGCGTAGTCAGTGAGCTTGGTGACGCGGAGCATGATGGCATCTGCGGAAGTGCAAAGCGGACCGAAATTGTACGCTTTTATCCGTCGCCATCCAAGCCCGGCATTATGCCGCATCGGCGCCCGGAGGGGACGGCGGGACGGGCCGAAGACGGGATTTTGGCAATCACGAAGATTAAGGGAGAATCAACGCTCTCCATCCGCCAGTGTCCGCTTCCATGCCGAAGAAGATCAAAGCCCGCAAGTCCTCCATCCACGGCAACGGCGTGTTCGCCGTCGCCCCCCTCAGCAAGGGCGAGCGGATCATCCAGTACAAGGGCCTGCTGCGCACCCATGAGGACGTCGATGCCGGCGATACCGGTGATGTCGAGAGCGGCCACACGTTCCTGTTCACGCTCAACGACGATTACGTCCTGGATGCCAACTACGGTGGCAACGACGCGCGATGGATGAACCACAGCTGTTCGCCGAACTGCGAAGCGGTCATCGAAGAGAGCGAGGACGGCGACCCGCGCAAGGACAAGGTGTTCATCGAGGCGATCCGCGCCATCAAGCCGGGCGAGGAGCTGGTCTACAACTACGGCATCACCCTTGCCGAACGGCATACGCCGCGCTTGAAGAAGATATGGGAATGCCGCTGCGGCTCGAAGAAGTGCACCGGCACCATGCTGCAGCCGAAGCGATGATCGCCGGGCGCCGGCAGTGACCGTGGGTGGCGACCAGCGGTCGTCACCATCGGCCGGCCGCATGCAGGGCTCGACGCGGCGTCCACACGCAGGTCACCGTCCTGCAATGCGGGATGCCTGAAGCTGGGTGCTCCTCTATCCACGGGAGCACGACATGGCACAGAACCTTGCAGGAAAACGTATTGCGATCCTGGCTACGCATGGTTTCGAACAATCCGAACTGACCGGCCCGAAGGAAAGGCTTGAAGGCTGGGGCGCGGAGGTCACGGTGATTTCGCCGGCGCAGGAAAAGCGCATCAAGGGCTGGAAGGACAAGGACTGGGGCGATGAGGTCGATGTGGATCTGCCGCTGGCCAGGGCGTCGGCCGATGATTTCGATGCGCTGGTGTTGCCGGGCGGGGTGATCAATCCCGATACGCTGCGCACCGACGACACGGCGCTGGCCTTCATCAGTGACGTCTCCGCCGCCGGCAAGCCGGTCGCCGCCATCTGCCACGGACCGTGGCTGCTGATCAATGCCGGGCTGGCGAAGGGGCGCAAGGTGACGTCCTGGCCCTCGGTGCGGCAGGATCTGGCCAATGCCGGGGCGACGTGGCAGGACGCCGAAGTGGTGGTGGATGGGAACCTGATCACCAGCCGCAAGCCCGACGACATCCCGGCCTTCAGCCAAGCGGTGGCCAACGCGCTGGCGTCGTGACCTACCGCGCCTGATGGGCCTGTGACGGCCGCGTAGAGCGGGGCTCGGCCCCGCTGCGCGGTACGTCCCAGCCGGGCACATCGCATGAACCCTGGACAGCCGGGCAGAGCCCGGCTCTACCCGCTGCGTGGTACGTCCCAGCCGGGCAGAGCCCGGCTCTACCTGCACGTAGTGCCGGGCTCTGCCCGGCAGATCCACAGGATCAACGTTCGAGCAATCCCGCCGGCACCAGCGTGCCCAGATCCTGGTTGAAGGTCACCTGCAGGCGGCCGTCCTTCACCTGTGCCGACTGCACCTGCAGGGTACCGAGCAGGCCGGCAACCGCCGGGTCGATCCGGTAGATCGGCTCGCGCTGCGCATAGTCGGCCAGCCACGCATTGAGCAGCGAACGGGTGCGCAAATCAAGTTTCGCGCCCTGCTGCGCCGGCACGAAGTCATCCATGCTCGGCTGCTGCAGGTGGAACCCCTGGGTCTGCGCGTCGTAGCGCAGGCCGCTGCTGAGCTTGACCGTGCCCAGTCTTGCCGGCGCACCACCGGCGGTGGCCAGCGCAAGGTCCATGCCCAGGTTCAGGCGTTCACCGGCCGGCAGGGTCAACTGCGGATGGCTCATGGTCAGCGCGATCAGCCCGCCCAACGCGTCCTGGGTGCGCGGGAAGCTGCTTTCCAGATACTGCTGCACATCGCCTGCGTCGACCGACAACTGCCGGCCTTGAATGGACGGCGCAGCCTGCGCGCCGACGGCGGCGGCCACCAGCAGGGCCGCGGCGGCCAGACGGTGGATGACGGGACGGAAACGCATGTTCATGCCTGCTGGATGGGGAGGATGCAGAGAAGATAGCCCGTCGCACTGAATGGCACGTGCACGACGGCATGGCATTGGCCCGGCGTTTCAGTCCAGTACCGGATGCACCTGGGCGGACTGGATGCGCCAGGCGGAGTCACCGGCATCGGGCACCAGGCGATACCAGCCGGTAAAGCGCAGCGTGCCGCCGACGGTTGCCACGCGCACCCGCACCGGCACTTCAATCAGCCGCGAAGGATGCTGCTGGTCGCGTGCGACGGCCGTGCCGGTGTTCACCCGCAGGCTGATGATGTCCCTGAGGCCGCGCAGCGCCGCATCATCGGCGCGTCCGGCCGGCGGTGGCACCTGCCAGACCGCATCCAGCGCGGCTGCATCACCCCCGGGCAAACGGCTCAGGTAATCGCGCACCACCGTGCCGGGATCGGCAGCGCCGGCGACGACCGCCGAAAGCGCGTCGAGCGGCACGTCGGCCACTGCCGCAGCCGAAGGTGGCGTGGGCGACTTCGTACCGGCATCGGCCGCGGGTTCGGCAACCGGTGCGCGTTGGCAGGAACACGCCACCATCAGCAACGGCAACAACCAGTACAGCCTGCGCATCGTCCTGTCTCCCCGGGGTGCAGTACGCAGTGTAGCGGCTGTGTTTTCAGGCCGGGCGGTGCAGGGTATCCAGTGCATCCAGCGCAGCGCCCAGCGACGCGGCATGCGCGGCGAGCGGGTGGCTGGCATCGTCGGCATGGCGATGCAGGACATCGCGCAGTATCTGCCCGGCAATCAGCACCGCTGCGCATTCGTCGCCGCTGAAGCCCGCCAGCCGTGGGCTGGCCTCCAGCAGCCGGATCCAGTCCTGGCGTGCGCGGTGTTCCAGTTCGATGGTGCAGCGGCCGCTGCAGGGCAGGCCGTCCTTCTCGACCGGCATGACGGTCAGGCGATAACGCGTGGAGGGGCTGGCCATGGCGGGCATCCGGAAAATGCAGAGGGGAACTCCACCTTAGGATGGCGCGGCACGCGTGGCGACGGCTGGCCGAGCACGCAGTGTTCCACCCCGTCGCAGCATGGCCGTGCGCGGCGTTGAACGCCCTGCAACGACTGGGCCGCGGCAGGTGCGCAGGCACCGGTGCGCTGCAACGAACGCTGTGTTGCGCCCGGCATGGCGACGACAGCGCAGGCGCGGGCGGCGCACAAACGCGAACGGGACGGCATGGACCGTCCCGTTCGCGCGCGGACTGCAGGGCGATTTACAGCGCCGCGTCCTTGAGCTTCTTCAGCGGGCGAACCTTGAGCTTGGTGGTGGCCGGCTTGGCGGCGAACCACTGCTCTTCCTTGGTGAAGGGGTTGATGCCCTTGCGC
>JAFAFF010000322.1 GCA_023423605.1 Pseudomonadota bacterium | reverse complement strand
GGGCGCGGCCGACCATCGTCACCAGCAGCGCCAGTTCGTCGCTGTCCATGTCGAAATGCGGGGTGAAACGCAGCGAATTCTCGCCGCCGTGGATGACGTTGATGCCGTGGCGGCGCAGCCATTCTTCAGTGGAATCGGCGCCATAACACTTGAACTGTGGCGCCAGTTCGCACGAGAACAGCAGGCCGGTGCCCTGGACCTTGGTGATCAGCCCGCCCAGTTCATCCTTCAGCTGCTCCAGGCGATGCACGGCTTCGACGCCACGTTCGGCGATGTTGGCGCGCACCTTCGGCGTCAGCTGCGCAAGCGTGGCGCAGGCAACATCCAGTGCACGCGGATTGCTGGTCATGGTATTGCCGTAGATGCCCTTGCGGTACAACTGCGCGGCGCGATCGCCCACCGCCAGCACCGACAGCGGATACTGCGCGGCGTTCAACGCCTTGGAATAGGTCTCCATGTCCGGCGGATCCAGCCCTTCGAAGCCGGGATAATCCACCACCGACAGCACACCATGCGCGCGCAGCCCGGCCTGGATCGAATCGACCAGCAGCAGGCTGCCGTGCGTGCGGGTCAATTCGCGGGCCAGCGCGTAGAAGGCGGGCGGCACCGAACGACCGGGGTCGCCTTCACCCATCACCGGCTCCAGGAACACCGCTTCGATGAACCACTTGTTGCGTGCGGCATCGTCGAAGACCTGGCGCAGCGCGTCCTCGTCGTACGGCGCAATGGCGATGACCGAGTCTTCGTGGCGATAGCTGGCCAGGTACTGCTGGTGGGTGCGCCGGCTGGAATCGGAATACAGCGCCGGACGGTCGGTACGGCCATGGAAGCTGCCCCTGATCACCAGCCGTTTCACCGTCGCGCCCGCGTGCGTGGCGCCAGGATCGGTCTGCAGCTTGCTGTTGACGTCGGCGATGCGCGCAGCCAGGCCCACCGCTTCGGAACCGGAATTGAGGCACATGAAATGGCTGTACGGGCAGCCGTCGCCGCGGTGCCCGATCTCGGCGCGCAGCGCACGCACGAAACGCTGCTGGGACAGGCTGGGGGTCATGATGTTCGCCATCACCTGCGGGCGCGACATCGCCTCGATCACCGGCTCCGGGGTGTGGCCGAAGCCGAGCATGCCGTAGCCGCCGGCGTCGTACAGCACCGCGCCCTTCAGGGTGACCACCCACGGGCCGCGGGCCGCGAGCGCGACATACGGCGTCACTGCGTCGTCGGCATAGAAGTTGATGAAGCCTTCCTGCATCGCCTGGATCTGGGCCTGTTCGTCCAGGTCCACGACATCGGCGATATCGCCGCCTACCTGCGCGAAGGTGGCCGCCGCCGCCTCCACCGCCGCCACCAGTTGCGGGTGCGCCGGGGCCAGCCGTTCAAGGGTGGCGTCGTCCAGGCCATCGGTAAGGCGGGTGCCGGATGCGGCGCGCAGGGGGGCGAGTCGTTCGATGAAGCTCATTGCAGATCTCCTGAAACAATGGGTCGCACGGCCCTGAAATGCACAACGCGCGTCGATGGCGCGCGCTGGATGGGGTCGTGCATCAGACTTCCGTATCGATGCTAGCACGCGGTTTTTTGCGCGATAACCCCGTCCGTTTACTGCTGCATGGCAGCATTTTCCCGGACGTTGGTGCATGCAGGCAGTGCGTCGTGCCTGCCGGTCGTACAATGCGCGCCATCGACGACCACCGCTGTCCATTGCCTTGAAGAAGTCCGATTTCCATTACGAGCTGCCCGCCGAGCTGATTGCGCAGGCTCCCCTGGCCGAACGGTCCGCCAGCCGCCTGCTGCAGGTGCCGCCTGCGCCGGGCGCACTGGTGGACGCGCACGTGCGCGACCTTCCGGCGTTGCTGCGCGAAGGCGATCTGCTGGTGTTCAACGACACCCGGGTCATTCCGGCGCGCCTGTTCGGACACAAGGCGACCGGTGGCCGGGTCGAGATACTGATCGAACGCCTGCTTGGCGCGCAGCAGGCGAGGGCGCAGGTAGGGGCCAGCAAGACCCCCAAGCCCGGCAGCCGCATCGCGCTGGATGCCGGTGGCGAGGTGGAAGTGCTGGGCCGCGATGGCGAGTTCCATCTGCTGGAATTCCACGTTGCCCAGCCGCTGGAGCAGTGGCTGCTGCATGCCGGGCGCCTGCCGTTGCCGCCCTATATCCAGCGCGAGCCGGGGCTGGATGATCGTGAGCGCTACCAGACCGTGTTCGCGCGCGAAACCGGCGCGGTGGCAGCACCGACGGCCGGCCTGCATTTCGATGAGCCGCTGCTGGCGGCGTTGCGGGAAAAGGGCGTTGCATTCGGCCATGTCACCCTGCACGTGGGGGCGGGGACGTTCCAGCCGGTCCGCGTGGACGACCTGAAGGACCACGTGATGCACCGTGAGTGGCTGAACGTTGGCGCCGAGCTGGTGCAGCAGGTCCGGCGTACGCGCGCGGCGGGCGGACGGGTGATCGGCGTGGGCACGACGGTGGTGCGCGCGCTGGAAAGCGCGATGCGCGAAGGCGAGCTGCTGCCGTACGCGGGCGAGACGCAGATATTCATCACGCCGGGTTACCGCATCCGCAGCGTGGACGCGATGATCACCAATTTCCATCTGCCGGAAAGCACGCTGTTGATGATGATTTCCGCCTTTGCCGGCACGGAACGCGTGTTCGAAGCGTATCGGCACGCCATCGAACAGCGTTACCGGTTCTTCAGCTACGGCGATGCGATGTTGTTGTTCCCGCAGGGCTGATCGGTTTCCTGTCGGTTCCAGCGTCTCCTTGTCCGGATGCAGGCGCTCCGGTGGAGCCATGCAGGACACGCTGCAAGTACGTCCATGTCAGCTCGTTTCCGCCCATCCAGGGGTCCAACGGTCCTGCCTGGCTCCACCGGAGCGCCTCAACACAGACTCACTGCGCGGCCTGGCACGAGCCGCCCGTGCGGTGGGTGGAGGGGAAGAGCAGGTCCATGGTCCGCGGGCCGCGCAACGCGCGGCACTTTCTCTCTCCTCCCAAGGCAGCTCGCCGCCAGCCGATGCCGTTGCGCCGCTGTGCGCGATGGACTGTGGTCGAGCGGGCGACCCAGACGGGGCAGGACCGTTGGAGCCCTGGATGGGCGGAAACGAGCCTCCATGGATGGATTCACGGCGGGTCCTGCCCCGCCTGGGTCGCCCGCTCGCGCCCAAGGTAGGAGGCGCCCGCTTTTCGCGGCAACATCGAAAGTACGCGACAATACGCGTCTATCTGCCTGAAACAACCGCACCATGTCCCGACTGCAGTTCCAGCTCCAGACCACCGATGGCCGCGCCCGTCGTGGCCGCCTCACGTTCCCGCGCGGCACGGTGGAAACCCCCGCCTTCATGCCGGTCGGCACCTATGGCTCGGTCAAGGGCATCTTCCCGGACCAGGTGCGGACCCTGGGGGCCGAAATCATCCTCGGCAACACCTTCCACCTGTACCTGCGGCCCGGCCTGGACGTCATCGCCGACCATGGCGGCCTGCACGGGTTCGCCCGCTGGGACGGCCCCATCCTGACCGACTCCGGTGGTTTCCAGGTGTTCTCGCTGGCCCATCGCCGCAAGATCACCGAACAGGGGGTCACCTTCGCCTCGCCCACCGACGGCGCCCGGGTATTCCTCGGTCCCGAAGAAAGCATGAAGATCCAGAAGGTACTCGATTCGGACATCGTGATGATCTTCGACGAGTGCACCCCCTATCCCGCCACCGAAGAGGTCGCGCAGCGTTCCATGGAACTCAGCCTGCGCTGGGCCCAGCGCAGCCGCAATGCGCATGACGAACTCGGCAACGATGCCGCCCTGTTCGGCATCGTCCAGGGCGGCGTCCATCCCGCGCTGCGCAGCCGCTCGGCCGAAGCGCTGCAGGCCATCGGCTTCGATGGTTATGCCATCGGCGGGCTGGCCGTGGGCGAACCCGAGCACGAACGCAATGCCATGCTCGACCACCTGCACCCGCAGCTGCCGGCCGACCGCCCGCGCTACCTGATGGGGGTGGGGCGGCCGGAAGACCTGGTGGAAGGCGTGGCCCGCGGCGTGGACATGT
>JAFAFF010000154.1 GCA_023423605.1 Pseudomonadota bacterium | reverse complement strand
TCGGTCACGCCGCTGGAGCCGATGATGGCCAGCGATTCGCTCCGTTACATCGACCGCATCACCAACATCCAGCGCATCCGCGTGCAGACCCCCTGAATGAAGATCACCGACATCGAACTGGGCATGCTGCGCGTGCCGCTGAAGACACCGTTCAAGACCGCGCTGCGCACGGTGGATACCGTGGAAGACGTCGTGGTGCTGGTACGCACCGACAGTGGCCACACCGGCTACGGCGAGGCCGCCGCGACCGCCGTGATCACCGGCGACACGCACGGCTCGATCATCGAAGCGGTACGCCAGTACATCCGTCCGCGCCTGATCGGCCAGGACGTGGCCAATCTGAACCGCCTGTGCGGGCTGGTACAGAGCGCCATGGAGCGCAACAGCAGCGCCAAGGCCGCGGTGGAAATCGCGCTCTACGACCTGTGGGCGCAGCTGCACGGCGCGCCCCTGTACCAGATGCTCGGTGGCGGCGACCCGGTGATCACCACCGACATCACCATCAGCGTGGACTACATCGACAAGATGGTGGCCGATTCGCTTTCAGCCATCGAACGCGGTTTTGAATCGCTGAAGATCAAGGTCGGCAAGGACATCGGCCTGGATATCGAACGTGTCAAGGCAATCCATGCCGCGGTAGAGGGCCGCGCGCTGCTGCGGCTGGATGCCAACCAGGGCTGGACGGCCAAGCAGGCGGTGCGCGCGATGCGTTCGCTGGAGGAGGCCGGCGTGGTGCTGGAACTGCTGGAACAGCCGGTCAAGGCCGCCGACATCAGCGGCCTGAAGTATGTGACCGACCGCGTCGATACGCCGGTGATGGCCGACGAAAGCGTGTTCAGCCCATCGCAGGTGATCGACCTGATCCAGCAGCGCGCCGCCGACATCGTCAACATCAAGCTGATGAAGACCGGCGGCCTGTCCAACGCCATCCGCATCGCCGACATCGCCGCCATCCATGGCGTGCCGTGCATGATCGGCTGCATGATCGAATCCAGCATCAGCGTGGCCGCCGCCGTGCACCTGGCGGTGGCCCGCAGCGATGTCATCACCAAGGTGGACCTGGATGGCCCTTCCCTGGGCCAGTTCGACCCGGTGAGCGGCGGGGTCACCTTCAACGAATCGGAGATAAGCATCAGCGAGGCGCCTGGGCTGGGCATCACCGAAGTGCGCGGCCTGGAGATGCTGGCCCGTTGATGATCCCTTGTGCCCGTCGTAGTGCCGCGCCATGCTCGGCTTCGCCTACCTTCCCGGCCGTGCATGGCCCGGCTTTACGACACCCACGAGCGACCCGCGAGACGTCATGCCGCCCCTGCTGAAAATCCGCGCCGAGCGCGGGCAGATGTCGGCCATCGAGCGCCGCATCGCCGATTTCATCCTCGACAACGCGCACCTGCTGCGCGACTACTCATCGCAGCAGTTGGCCAGCGCCCTGGGCATCAGCCAGTCCAGCGTGGTCAAGTTCAGCCAGAAACTGGGCTTCAAGGGCTATCCGGACCTGAAATTCTCGGTCGGCCAGGACGTCGCCCGGGCCGGGCCGCCGGCACCGCTGCCGCCGGCCGATACCGATCATGTCGACGGTTATGCCCGCATCGCCCGGGCCCTGCAGGCCAGCAAGGCGGCCGCCGAGGATGAAACCCGTGCCGCAAACCCGCAGGCCGACGTGGAGCGCATCGTCGCCCTGGTCGATGCCGCGCCGAAGCTGTTCGTCTACGGGCTGGGCGATGACGGCCTGTATGCGCGCGAATTCGCCATGCGCCTGTCGCTGCTGGGCATGCTGGTGGTGCACCATGCCGACCCGATCCTGATGTTGTCCAACCTGGCGGCTGCGCGGCCGGGCGATGTGATGCTGATGTTTTCCGAGTTCGGCAAGCTGCCACAGCTTTCAATGCTGTCGCGGCAGTTCCAGGACCTGGGCGGGAAGGTGGTGGCGATCACCCGCCACACCGCCAACCCGCTGCGCGCCCACGCCGATGCGGCCCTGGTGGTCTGCGCCATGGACCCTGCGCCACCGGTAGCCCAGGTGCTGTACCGTGCTTCGCTGCAGTCGTTGCTGGATTTCGTGTTCGTGCTGTTGTGCGAGGCGAACGCCGACCGCAACCGCCAGCTGGCGGTGAACCTTGAACGCATCGAACACCTGCTCGATACCTGACCGGAGCCTGTCCATGACGTCGCTGTCGCGTTGCCTCGCCACCGCCATGCTGCTGTTTGCCGCCGGGCCGCTGTCCGCGGCACCGCCGCTGCAGGATGCCGGTCAGCTGGTGGTGGTCACCACCGAAAGCTGGGACAGCACCGAGGGGCGCCTGCAGGCGTGGTCGCGCAGCGGCGAAGGCTGGCGCGCCGAAGGCGAAGCCTTCGTGGTGGCCCTGGGCCGCAGCGGCAGTGCATGGGGCACCGGGCTGCATCCGGACCAGGATGATGGCCCGTTGAAGCAGGAAGGCGACGGACGCAGTCCGACGGGAATATTCGCGCTGGGTACCGCCTTCGGGTATGCCGAGCGTGGCGACACCGCACTGCACTGGCAGCCGATGCAGGACACCAGTTACTGCATGGACTTTGCCGGTTCACCGTATTACAACCGCATTGTCGATGCCGATACGGTCGGCGCCGAGGCCGTCGCCGGTTCCACCGAACCGATGCGCCTGGATCTGCACAACGATGGCGACGTGCGTTACCAGCAGGGGTTCGTCATCGCGCACAACCCGCGCAATGTGCCCGGAAAGGGCAGCTGCATCTTCGCGCACCTGTGGCGTCGCCCCGGCGAGGCGACCGCCGGCTGCACCGCGATGACCGCCGCGCACATGCAGGCGCTGCTGGAATGGCTGGACCCGGATCGGCAGCCACGCTTCGTGCTGCTGCCCCGCGCGCAGTACCAGCGGTTGCAGGCACCATGGAAGCTGCCAGCGTTGCCCTCCGGCGCCCCGCTGCTACCCGCCCACGTAGAGCGGGGCTCTGCCCCGTTGCATGGCGCCCCTTCAGCCGGGCAGAGCCCGGCTCTACCCGTGGGGGATGATGCATGAACACCTTGGAACGCGCGGTCAGCCGCTGGCAGATCGTCGGCCTGTCCATCAATGATGTGATCGGCAGCGGCATCTACCTGTTGCCTGCGGCCACGGTGATGCTGCTTGGCCCCTTCAGCCTGTGGGGCGTGGTGGCCGCGGGCATCGTGGTGGCGCTGCTGGTGCTCTGTTATGCGCAGGCGGCCAGCTATTTCGATGAGCCCGGCGGCAGCTACCTGTATGCCCGCGAAGCCTTCGGACGTTTCGCGGGTTTCGAGATCGGCTGGATGATCTGGCTCACCCGCATCAGTTCCGCGGCGGCGCTGAGCAATGCGCTGGCCGATGCAGTGGCGCGCTTCTGGCCGCTGGCCGGCAGCGGCGCGGGACGCATCGCGGTGATCGTGGCGTCGCTGGCCTTTCTTACCGGCGTCAACATCATCGGCGTGCGCTCGGCGGCCCGCACCGGTGTGGTGCTGGTCATCGGCAAGCTGGTACCGCTGCTGTTGTTCGTGGCCATCGGTGCCTTCCATATCGATCCACAGCTGGCATTTTCCGGCCAGCGTCCGGATCCGCACGATCTGCAGCGGCTGGGCGAGGCTGCGCTGTTGCTGCTGTACGCCTATGCGGGATTCGAGAACATCCCGGCCGCCGCCGGCGAATACCGCAACCCGCGACGTGACATCCCGTTCGCGCTGATCACCATGATCGTCACGGTCACGGCGGTGTATGCCGCCGTGCAGGTGGTCGCGCAGGGTACCTTGGCCGGCCTGGCCACCTCGGCGACACCGCTGGCCGACGCGGCGGCCGGTTTCGGGGGCGAAGCGCTCGCCCTGATCCTCACCGTGGGCGCAACGATCTCCATTCTGGGCACCAACAGCAACACGATGATGATGGGCCCCCGGTTCCTGTTCGCGCTGGCCAGCGATGGTTACGGCCCAAAGGTGCTGGCACAGGTACACCCCCGCTTCCGAACGCCCGCCGCGGCGATCCTGTGCCAAGGCATCATCGCGCTGCTGCTGGCGCTGAGCGGTTCGTTCGTGCAGCTCGCCCTGCTGTCGATGACCACCCGCCTGTTCGCCTACATCGGCACGGCGGCGGCGGTGCTGGTACTGGCCAGGCGCTTCGCGGACCGGCCGGGTGCATTGCGCCTGCCGGGTGGACCGGTAATTCCGGTGCTGGCGCTGGCGCTGTGCCTGGCGCTGTTCGCCAGCGCCAGCTGGGCCAATATCCTCGCGGCGCTGGTGGCATTCGGAGTGGGCGCGGTGATCTATGCCTTGCCGCGCCGCATGTAGAGCCGGGCTCTGCGCGGCTGCGCGGTAACGACCCAGCCGGGTAGAGCCCGGCTCTACGAGATGCAGCGCATTCCGCAGCGCGGCAGAGCCCGGCTCTACCTTGCGTTCACGCGGTGGGTCCGGCCGGTTAACCGCCGCGCGTGCAGGCTCGGGTTACATCCACCACACGGAGCGAATCGGCATGCCTACCGACTACCAGATCCCCGGACGCGTCCCCGAAGACGGCGTGCCACGCCAGGCCGTTACCGATTACTGGCGTGAGCGCTACCCGAGCGAGCCTTACTACGACAGCGACCTGTCCTTCGACGAATACGAACCGGCCTACCGCCTCGGTCACCAGTCGCGTGCGCAGGACATGATCCGCGCCTACGAGGAC
>JAFAFF010000128.1 GCA_023423605.1 Pseudomonadota bacterium | reverse complement strand
TCGTAATCCCAGCGGACACCCAGGTTCAGCGTCAGCTTGTCATTGACCTCCCAGTCGTCCTGGATGTAGATGCCGAACTGCTTGTTCTTGGAGATCGCATTGCCACCGGTCGGGTCGGTTTCCTGGCCGTACTGCACCTGGTACGGCACGTCCAGGCTGGTCAGGATGTTGTAGAAGTACTGCGGGTTGCGCGGATTCTTCTGCAGCGTATTGAGCTCGATGTCCTTGTACTTCACGCCCATCTTGACGGTGTGGTAGCCGTTCCACTGGATGTCCTGCAGGGTCAGGTCGTTCTGGAAACCCCAGCCTTCCTGGCCCTTGCGCTGCCAGTCACGTCCCGCACCATAGTTGAGGATGGTCTCGGCATTGCCGTCGATCGGGAAGTAGCGCAGGCCGTACCCGATGCCATCCTCCGCCGCCTGCGGGTTGTAGAACGCCGACTCGTACGTGATGTGCATGTCGTTGATCAGGCGATCATTGGTGTACTGGTACCGGAAGTCGCCACGCTTTTCTTCCTGGTTGCGCACACTGCGGTACGACTGCGTGTTCACGCCTCCGATGCCCGCCACGTCATCTTCGTTGCGATACTTGCCGATCAGCTCGAAGTAGTGGTTCTCGCCGATCAGCCAGTCGATCTTGCCGAAGTAGAGATCTTCCTTGAACGGCAACGGATAGGTACCGAGCTGCGCCTGCGCCTCGGCCGGCAGTTCATCAACGCGATCGCGATAGACCGAACCGGGAATCACGGTACCCGGCGTCACGTATTCCTTGGCCTCGTAGGCCACGAAGAAGTGCGCGCGGTCCTTCAGGATCGGGCCGCTGAACGTAGCGCCGTACTGCTCTTCCTTGAACTCGTCGCGCACGCCGGCGCGGTCTTCCAGCGGGCTGGGCTCGCGCCACTGGTCGCTGGTGTAATCCCAGAAGAAGCTGCCCTTGAACTCGTTGGTGCCCGACTTGGTATTGGCCACCACCGCGGCACTGCTGAGCTGGTCGAATTCGGCCTTGTAGTTCGAGGTGATGACCTTGTACTCGCCGATGGCCGACTGCGGGAACGGGTTGCCGCGGCTGGAATCCTGGCCGCTGACGCCACCGGTGAGCACGTAGCTCTTCTGGCTGACACCGTCGATGTAGACGTTGGTGCCGTTGGCCGAAGTGGCACCGGCGCGCATGGTGGTGTTGCCGTTGGAGGCGCGGCGGAACTGCACGCCAGGCACGGTATCGGCCAGTTCGAGGAAGTTGCGCGTGGCACGCGGCAACTGTTCGATCATGACGTTGGAGATGTACGTCGAGTTCTCCGAGGTCCTGGTCTCGACGATGGCCGCCGGCGCGGTCACGTTCACCGCACCCAGGGTGGTGGCCTCGCCAGCGGCGGCGTTGGCGGCTTCGCCACCCACGCCCAGGTTCATGGTGGCCGTCTGCCCGACCTGCACGGTGACCGTCTGCGAGTTGGTCTTGCCATCGGCGGTGACGTCGATGCGATAGGTACCCGGCGGCAGGCCACCGACGCTGTACTGGCCGTTGGCGGCATTGACCGAACGGGTCAGGCCGGTGGAGGTGTTGGTAGCGGTGACCTGGGCCTGCTGCGCGGGCGAGGAATCGACCATGACCTGGCCACGGATGGTCGCCGAGGTGCTCTGCGCCATGGCCGGGGCCATGCCCAGTGCCAGGCAGCCGGCCAGTGCACAGCTCAGCAACCGGCGGGCCGGCATGCGATGGTGGGTATTGGACTGCGTCATGAAAATCTCCGGGGGGTGGTGGCGACCGTGTGGGCGGCCCCTTTCATGCCAAACGAGAAAACATGTCGCCGGCCTCAGCGGCCGGCCGACGGTGGGGTTCCATCTGTACCTGCGGCACGCCCACCCGGGGCCTGCCTGCTCGAATCGCCGGTGTCCGACGCGCGCCTGCTGGAATCGCGCACGACCAGTCGAGGCACCAGTGTCTGCGTGTCGCCTGCTCCTTCAGCGGTTTTTCCATCCATCGACTGCATGAGGCGCGTCATCGCCATGTCACCAAGCTCAGCGATACTCACCTGCATCGTGGTCAAGGACGGGTGAACGAAGCGCGCCAGCGGGATGTCGTCGAAGCCTGCCAGCGCGATATCGTCCGGCACGCGCACGCCCGCCTGCGCGAACGCATACAGGCAGCCCAGCGCCATCATGTCGTTGGCGGCGAACACCGCATCGGGCAATGCGCCGGCCGCCAGCAGCTCCTGCCCGGCACGGTGGCCCGAGGCTTCATCGAAGTCGCCCGGCAGCTCGATGCCCTGTGCGTCGCCGTCGGCGCCGGCCAGCGCATCACGGAAGCCGCGCAGGCGTTCGCGCGCATCGTAGTTGGAATCCGGCCCGGCAATGAAGGCGATGCGGCGGTGGCCAGCGTCCAGCAGGTGACGGGTCATCGCGACCGCACCGGCATGGTCATCAATGCTCAGCACCGGATGGGCCTGGTCGGGCAGCCAGGTGTTGATGAGCACGGTGGGCAACGACTGCGGCAGGTTGTCGGTGAGGAAGCCGGGGCTTTCCGCATACGGCGACAGCACCAGCAGGCCGTCCACGCGGCCGCGCATTGCACGCAGTGCCGCGCCCTGCTGCTCCTGGTCGCCGTGGTAGCTGGACACCAGCAGGTGCTGGCGGCGGGTGCGCGCCACCTGGTCGATGCCGCGCATCAGTTCGGAAAAGAACTCGCCGTAGAGATCGGGAAGCACCACGCCGACCGTATTGGTGCGACGGCTGCTGAGGCTGCGGGCGGCGGCATGCGGCGTATAGCGCAGGCGCGCGGCCACTTCCAGCACGAGCTGGCGCACCGGTTCGGCGACGTTCTCGTGTCCGTTGAGTGCGCGGGAAACGGTGGCCACGGAGACCTTGGCTTCCCGTGCGACATCCTTGATGGTGATCGCTGACGTGTTCAAGAAGCCGCCCTCCA
>JAFAFF010000122.1 GCA_023423605.1 Pseudomonadota bacterium | reverse complement strand
CCCGATCCCATCCCGAACTCGGAAGTGAAACGCAGCTGCGCCGATGGTAGTGTGGCTCAAGCCATGCGAGAGTAGGTCATCGCCAGGGTTTATTCCCAAAACCCCGCTGCTCACGCAGCGGGGTTTTTCTTTGTACCGCCTTGATCCGGCTAATGTATGTTGCCGTTGTTGGACGCGTTGGTCTGCAGTGCTGTCAGCACGCCTCGAAGCCTCGGGTGGGCGAGGAGATCATCGAAGGTGGCCTGCCCCACCATCGCGGCGGCCTCCAGGTAGAGCGCAGCGATTTCCCGATCAATCTGCGTGCAGGCACTCGCTTCGCACCATGCGATGAGGCAGGGCCGCAGTATGTCCATCGTGGCCGGTGCGCGCAGACAGCGCGCGAACAGGAAATCCTCGGTGAACTGTTCCAGTGGTGCTGAAAGCCGCTCGGTGAGCAGGGCACTGGGGGGCAGATATGCACGGCACTCGATTGGCCAGTTGATCTCCCTCTCTCTCCATGCCGAAGACCGCTCGTACTGCGCCATGGTGTTCTTTATCAGCCGCCATGCGGCATCCAGCTCACGCGTCCGCCTGTTCAACGCGGCACTATCACCTGGTGTTGTATCCAGGCCGCAGGACGGCAGATCGTCGCGCTGGCCGCTCGTGACTGTATCCGTAGAGAGTTGCCCACTGTCCATGTCGAGCAGTTCCGCACCGGGGGCGGGCGCGAAATGTGACGGAGCCATCCCTTCCGTCGCGTCGGCACGCGGAGCGCACACGGCGAACGGACGATTGCCAGGAATGACCACCGAGAACGGCATGGGAGGCGGCGGTGTATCCCGATGCGAAGCTTTTGACTGATACGGCGTGGGAATGGAATGGGGGCGAGCAACCTGCATGGACTGAAATTCCGTTGTGGAATGCGCGCGCGTGGGCGCAATGGGGCATCGCCGGGGAAATCCCGCGCCACGCCCAGCCGTCATCACGGGGCAGCGCTATCTGCCTGTGTTTTCCGGTGTTACAGATGTGCTTTGCAGCGCATCAATTATCCTTGCCAACGTAGGCTGCTGCAGCATATCCACCAGCCTTCCATCCATTGCACGCTCCATGGACGCGAGATACTCGCCAGCGGCTTCATTTGCCTTTGATGGATCCGCTGCAGTGGCTCCAGCCGCATGCTGTACGGCGGCGACATGCTCGCGCAGCCACGCAAGAATTGCTGGTTTGAGCGGCGCGAAGATATTTTCCCGATTCATTATTGCGCGCAACGTGGCGGCCGACGCCTGAAGGGCGGGCATGCGGTCGGCTGCATCGGCCGATGAGCCGAGTACCAGTGAGGCGGCTGGCTGTGCGCCAGGCGCCGGCGGGAAAAGCGGCGGCGGTCCCTTCGCCTTCAACGCTTCCCACTGACGGAGCAGTTCGTCCGCGGCACGCGCGATGCGCCGGCGATGTGCTTCGTCGAGCGCATCATGGAGCGCCAGACCGGTGGCCGAGGCGCCTGCAGGTTCACGGTCGCGCATCGCTTCCTGGATGGTGGTGAGAGGCACGTAATGGACCACGTCTGGACTGGCATGCTCAGCGCCGAGCAACCTGGCCATGAACGGTTCCGGCATGCGCAAGGCAACGTGGCCCCTGTTCGCATCGGCAGGACGTGACTGGCTGTTGCTGTTCGCGGTCGCTGCAGTGTTGCTGATTCCCTGCAACAGCAAGGGAGCGCGTGCGGTCAGGTGAGTGACGGCTTGCGTCTGCTGCTGCGGGCTTCCCATGGACGGTGCGTGGGCAGACGAGAGCGGTGAGTTTCTGTTTGCCATGCGGGCGGGAACGGCACCTGCGTCCCGGCCATCTGTGCCGCGCCGTTTCGAGGCTCGCTGTATACGGACCACCTCGGAACTCCTGGAAGGTGGTACGGAAGATCGTTCCATGGCTGCTCCGGTCGACACCGCGAGATCACGGCACACGCGAAGAATTACAGCGCGTGACGAGAAAGAGCTTTCAGTTTTGATGCATCACGCGGTTTACCCGGGATGACGGGTGTGCTTCAAGCCGTTGCGCACTCATCAAGGAACGCCCTGATGATCCGGGCGACGTCTGCTGGATGCTCCATATGCAGGTGATGGGTACCGGGCAGCACGGCGAGCCTGCCATCGCGCAGGTGTCGCAGGCGATCGCTGCGCAGCGGTTCCGGGTAATACGATTGTGCCGGAGTGGCATAGATCACCTGCACGGGGCAGTGGATTGCACGCAGCAGATCATCGATCTGCGCTTCCGTCAGGCGGATCGCGGTTGGCAGCATCAGGCGCGGATCGGTGCACCAGCTGAAACCTCCGGGAACTTCGTGCACGCCGCGTTCGACGAGCAGCCGCGCGTTTCCGGCCGAGAGCTGGTTGGCGATCATCCGTGCCCGGATCGGCGCGGCCAGGTCCGGGAAGATACGCAAACGCTTGGCCGACAACCCGCGCACCGCCTGTACGTGCGTGCGCAGGCGCTGCGCCGTCTCGTCCTCGGGCCCACGCAGGCCACCCAGCGCCTCGATGGCGACCAGCCGCCGCACACGATCGGATACCGCCGCGGTCAGGCTGGCGATACCCGCTCCCATCGAATGACCCAGCAGCGTGAACCTGTCCCAGCCCAGGGCATCGGCAACATCGAGTACGTGGCAGATGGCGGCCGGCATTGTGTAGCTTGCGCCCGCGCGAAGATGGTCACTATGGCCATGGCCTGGCAGGTCGATGGCGACCAGATCCAGGTTTGTCAGGTCGGACGCCAGTGGCAGGAAGCTGGCGGCATTGTCCAGCCAGCCATGCAGCGCCAGCACACGCTCGCCAGCGCCAGCGTCAGCGTCAGCACTGCGTAGCCCGGCTACGGTGTTTCCCGCAACAGGCAGGGTAAAGGGTCGCAGCGTCATTCCAGCGCCGTTTCTGCCAGCCGCGCCAGGGCTGCGGCGTGCGCCGGATCGTCATTGAGGCAGGGGATATACCGCATCTGGGCACCGCGTTCGGCCAGGGTATGCGTGAAACCCATCGCCACTTCCTCCAGCGTCTCCAGGCAATCGGCGGCGAAGCCGGGGCAGACGACATCGATACGTCGCACGCCCTGCTCGGCCAGCGCCCACAGGCTCGGTTCGGCGTACGGTTGCAGCCACTGTTCGCGGCCAAAGCGTGACTGGTAACCCATCTGCCATTGTTCCGCTTCCAGCCCCAGGGCCTGGGCGATGGCACGGGCGCTGGCTTCACACTGTTGCGGGTAAGGATCGCCGGCGTCGGCCACACGCTGTGGAATGCCGTGGAAGGAAAACATCAGTTTCTCGCCGCGGCCGTTGCGGTCCCACCAGCGACGGATCGAATCCGCCACCGCGTCCACCCATAGCGGATCGACTGCGTAATCGCGCACCAGCGAAACGCGCACATCGGGATGCCGTGTGCACCAGCGTTCGACCAGGTCTTCCACCGACGCGGTGGTGGTGGTGGAATACTGCGGATAAAGCGGCAGCACCGCGATACGCCGGATTCCCGTCGCTGCCAGCGCATCCAGCGCGGTACCCAGCGCCGGCGCCCCGTAACGCATGGCCAGCCGCACCTCACGTCCGCGCAACAGCGGTTTCATCGCCTGTACCAGATTCCGGGTATGCACCATCAGCGGCGAGCCTTCGGGCAGCCAGACCTGCGCATATTTCTCCGCCGAACGGCCGCCGCGCAGCGGCAGGATCACGCCGTGCAGCAGCGGTTTCCACAACAGCGCAGGAATGGCCACCACGCGCGGATCGGACAGGAATTCCGCCAGGTAACGACGTACCGCAGGGGCCGTGGGCGTCTCGGGCGTGCCTAGGTTCACCACCAGCACGGCGGTATCGGGTGCGTTGAGCATGCGCCATTGTGACCGATCCAGTCCGACGGCAGGATGAGATCGATGCATCAAACTGATCGAAGATCTGAATTGACGCGTGTGGCGCTCATTGCAGATTCATTCGCAGGCACCTACTTTCAACAACTTGCTATATCTTCTTCGTAACCGATACGGAGTCCGTCATGCGTCGCCTTCGCTTTTCCCTGTTGATTGCTGCTGGTCTGCTGACGACCAGCCAGGTCGCCCTTGCCGGACCCCAGGAAGACCAGCGTGCCCGCAACGCGGTTCGCGTGCTGGCTGAAATCCAGGACATCCCCGAACAGGGCATTCCGGACAAGCTGCTGGATGAGGGCCGCGCCGTCATCGTCATTCCCGATACCATCAAGGCCGGCCTGGTGATCGGTGGTCGCCGCGGGCATGGGCTGATGTCGGTGAAGATGGCTGATGGCAGCTGGTCCAATCCCGTCTTCATCAAGCTTACCGGGGGCAGCATCGGGTTCCAGGCCGGCGTGCAGTCCTCCGATGTCGTGCTGGTGTTCCGCAACGACCGCAGCCTGGACAATCTGGTGAACGGCAAGTTCACCCTCGGCGCGGACGCCGGTGTTGCCGCCGGCCCGGTCGGCCGTAATGCCGCCGCTGCCACCGATGGCCAGCTGAAGGCGGAAATCTGGTCTTGGTCGCGCGCCCGCGGCCTGTTCGCCGGTGTCGCCCTGGATGGTGCGGTGCTGCAGATCGATGATGCCGCCAATCTCGATGCCTACGGCAGCAGCACCACGCCGCGCATGATCTTCGAGGGCCGTGTCGCAGGTGCTCCATCCATGGACGTGGTGGCCTTCCGTGATCGTCTGGAAGAGGCCACCTACGCCGCGCGCAACAACCGTGGCACCTCCGGCCAGGCACCGGTGGCGACGGCTTCACGCCCGGCCGCGGCGGCTCCGGCGCCCCAGGTAATGCCGCCGCCCGCCACCGAAGCCACCACCGCTCCGCTGCAGTCCGGCCCGGCTGCGCCGCAGCCGCAGGGATTCCAGCCGGTGACCGAAGGTGAAATCCGTACCGAATCGCTGGACGGAAACTGACTTCCAGCATGCGCGCCGGCACCGGGCCGGTGCGCTATGCTCGGGTTCCTGATCACTGATAAATCATCGCGAGCGTCTTATGGGCAGTTTCAGCATCTGGCACTGGTTGATCGTGCTGGCCGTGGTCCTGCTGGTGTTCGGCACCAAGCGGCTGACCAGCGGCGCCAAGGACCTCGGCTCGGCCGTCAAGGAATTCAAGAAGGGCATGCGTGACGACGACAAGCCGGACGCGCAGCTTGGCGATGAATCGCGTCGCCACGATGCCACGCGCAGCACGCAGGAAGAACACGACCGCGATCGGCGCTGACCCGGAGAGGCAGCGTGTTCGATATTGGTTTCAGCGAGCTGCTGGTCATCGCGATCGTGGCGCTGGTGGTACTGGGCCCTGAACGCCTGCCGAAGGCGGCGCGTTTCGCCGGTCTGTGGGTGCGGCGCGCGCGCAATCAGTGGGATTCGGTGAAGCAGGAGCTGGAGCGGGAGCTGCACGCCGAGGACATCAAGCGGCAGATGCAGGATGTCCGCCGCTCCATGCAGGACACGGAAAACGAATTGCGCGCCAGTGGCGAAGCCGCGCGTCGGCAGGCCCGGGACCTGGATGCCCACGGTCGCCTGCTGGCCGATGAGGTGAGATCCACCGCCGAGGCGCCGTCAACGGACGCGGCCTCGACCGGGCATGTCGATGCTGAAGCACCGGCGGCAACGGCCGACGCCGAATCGCCGTCGCCAGCGCCCACGAAACCATCGGCAGATGCGGAGCACAGCCGATGAGCGAACAGGAATTCGGCGAAAGCTCGCTGGTGGAACACCTGGTGGAGCTGCGCGGGCGGCTGGTACGTGCCTTGATCGGCCTGGGCGTGGTGTTGCTGGTGCTGCTGCCTTTTTCGCGCACCATCTACACCTATATCGCCGAGCCGTTGATGTCGCAGCTGCCGAACGGGCAGTCGATGATTGCCATCAATCCGGCCGGCGCGTTCTTCGCTCCGCTGAAACTGACCTTCTTTGCCGCCCTTTTCGTGGCCGTGCCGTGGCTGTTGTACCAGCTGTGGGCCTTCGTCGCGCCCGGCCTGTATGCCCGCGAAAAGCGTCTGGCGATTCCGCTGTTGGCCTCATCGGTCGCGTTGTTCTACCTCGGCTGCGCGTTCGCCTATTTCCTGGTGCTGCCGGCGGTGTTTCATTTCCTCACCACCTTCCGTCCGGACGTGATTGCTATCACGCCCGACGCCAATGCCTATCTGGATTTCGTGCTGGCGATATTCTTCGCCTTCGGCGCCAGCTTCGAGTTGCCGGTGGCGATGGTGATCCTGGTCCTGCTGGGTTGGGTGACGCCGCAGCAATTCAAGGAAAGCAGGGGGTATGCCATCGTCGGCATCTTCGTGCTGGCCGCCGTGCTCACGCCACCGGACGTGGTCTCGCAGCTGATGCTGGCCCTGCCGATGTGCCTGCTCTACGAGCTGGGCATCCACGCCGCCCGCTGGCTGGTGCCATCGAATCCACGACAGGCCACCTGATCGCCCGTCCCTTGCCCTGACCGGCCTCCCCATGGGGGTGTGGCAGGACAACGGCGGGACGGGAACCAGGGCGGGAATCAGGCATGGAATACGTTCGATGGCGTGCCTGGCGGCAGCGTCGGCGGTTGTGCATCCAGGCCGAACATCTGCTTCCAGGCGGTATAGACCGCACCGGCAAACACCGGCATGACCACGCCCATCAGCAGCAGCTGCGCGATGAACAGCGCCACCATGGCGCCGCCCACCAGCTGCGCGATCATCGCCACGATCATCACCAGGAAATACACCGCGAACACTGCTACCAGGGCGAGCAGGAAGAACACCAGCATCGGCACCAGGTTGTGCGCGCAGGCGCGCAGGCTCAGGCGCAGGGCCTGCAGGCCGTTGCGGTGTTCGAACATCACCTGCGGCGACAGCGTGAACAGCGCCAGCGCCACCACCACGAAGACCGCCACCACGCACAGCAGCCACAACAGGATGCGGCCGGCGGGCAGGCTCGCGGCCAGCGCCTCCATTTCCGCCGGGCTGGGCTGTGCACCGGACTGGCTCAGTTCGTTGAGGCGGGTCATCACCTCGCTGAGCTGGCCCAGGCCCTGGCTGCCGATCAGCAGCAGCAGCAGGATGCCCAGTACCAGGCCAGCCACCAGCTGCGGCAGCAGCGAGGCCAGCAGGTGGGGCGCACGGCCATCCTGCAGGCCCTGCAGCAGGTGCGCCGGCTGCGCCGGACGCCCCAGGTCGACCTCGCGCACCGCCCAGACCAGGCCGCCGAAGATCAACGGGCCGGCCAGTGCCAGCACCAGTTGCGCCGGCAATGCCAGCACCGGCGTCATGGTCGCCAGTGCGGTCAGCAGCAGTGCGGCCAGTGCCCAGATCACACCCAACGTGCCCAGGCCCAGCGGCGCCCTGCGCAGCAGGCTGAAGCCGGATACCAGCCATTCCGCACCGGCGGACGCCGGAAGCTTGCGAATCTCGCTCATACGATTCCGAAGAAACAGGGGGAAGGACAGGGATCGGCTCCCTGCGTCCGCTGATTATCCCTGTTTTGGCGCGGCGTGACCTGAAGCGTGGCGGGCCTGGCGCACGAAACGGCGCAGCAGCTGCCGCGCCAGCGGCGCGGCGCTGACCGCGCGTTCGATGCTGCGCGCGCAACCGCCATGCTGGACGATGCAGTGGGCACGCGCGCGGACGTAGCCGCGCATGTGGTGGGTGGCGAATTCCGGATGGAACTGCACGCCCCATGCGCGATCGCCCCAGCGGAAGGCGTGGCAGCCATCCATCGGGGAGCGCGCCAGCACCGCCGCCCCTTCCGGGGCACGCAGCACGCTCTGCAGGTGCGTGGCATGGGCGGGAAAGCGTGCTGGCAGGCCCCTGAACAGCGGGTCCTCGCCGGCGGCCGCATCCAGTGACAGTTCGATGGTGCCCGATTCGCGGCCGGCCGGGTTGTAGTCCACCTGCCCGCCCAGTGCATGCGCCAGCAACTGGTGGCCGTAGCAGATGCCGAACACCGGCGTGCCGCCGTGCACCGCCGCGCGCAGCCATGCCGCGCTGCGTTCGCTCCAGTCGGCGCGGTCGGTCACGTACGCGGCCGAGCCGGTGACCAGCACGCCGGCGTAGTCGTGTACATCCGGCAACGGCTCGCCGTTTTCCGCATCCACCACCACGGTGTCATCCCGCTGCAGGCCCGCGGCAACGCGGATCCAGTGCGGAAAGCGCCCGTACCGGCGCAACGCGGCGAGCGGGCGACCGGTTTCAACGATCAGGAACGGCGGGGAATTCATCGACGGGCGGCACGACAGAGAGGACTTCCTCGATTGTAGTCAGCCCCATGGCCACCTTTTCAAGGCCTGCCTGGCGCAGTGTACGCAGGCCTTCGGCGCGTGCGGCATGGCTGAAACCGGCCAGATCCATGTCGGCGCGGATCAGCCTGCGCAGCCGCGAACCCAATGGCAGCAACTCATACAGGCCTATGCGGCCGAGGAAACCGGTGCGTCGGCATTCCAGGCAACCGACCGGCCGATACGGCGTGGCGTCATCCGGATATGCATTACCGGCATCAGCCAGCACCGCCCAATCGGCCGCCTCCAGCCGATGCGGCGCCTTGCAGTGCGGGCACAGGGTGCGCACCAGGCGCTGCGCCAGGATGCCGTTCACGGTGGAGGCCAGCAGATAGTGCGGCACGCCCAGGTCCAGCAGGCGGGTCACGGCCGAGGCGGCATCGTTGGTGTGCAGCGTGGACAGCACCAGGTGGCCGGTCAGCGACGCCTGCACCGCCATCTGCGCAGTTTCCAGGTCGCGGATCTCGCCGATCATGATGATATCCGGGTCCTGGCGCAGCAGGGTGCGCACGCCGCTGGCGAAGTCCAGGTCGATGTTGGTCTGCACCTGCATCTGGTTGAACTCGGGGGCGATCATCTCGATCGGATCTTCCACCGTGCACACGTTCACGTCCGGCGTGGCCAACCGCTTCAGGGTGGAGTACAGCGTGGTGGTCTTGCCCGAACCGGTCGGACCGGTCACCAGCACGATACCGTGCGGCTGCTCCACCAGCGCCGTCCAGCCGGCCGCTTCCTGCGCGCTGAAGCCCAACTGGTCGATGCTCTTGAACGCAGAATCCGGATCGAAGATGCGCATCACGCATTTCTCACCGAAGGCCGTGGGCATGGTGCTCAGGCGCATTTCCACTTCACGGCCGCCCGGCGAACGGGTCTTGATGCGGCCATCCTGCGGCCGCCGGCGCTCGGCCAGGTCCATGCGCCCCAGCACCTTGATGCGGCTGACCACGGCGGTCATCACCGCCGGTGGCACCTCGAACACCTTGTGCAGCACGCCGTCGATGCGGAAGCGCATGCGTCCCATGTCGCGCCGGGGTTCCAGGTGGATGTCCGACGCCCGCTGCTCATAGGCATACTGCAGCAGCCAATCGACGATATGCACGATGTGCTGGTCGTCGGCGTTGACGTCACCGGCGCGGCCCAGTTCCACCAGCTGCTCGAAGCTGGGCAGGGTGCTGCCGACCTCGCCGCGGGCATCGCCACGGGCGCCACGCACCGAGCGCGTCACCCCGTAGAACTCCATCGTGTAGCGATGCAGGTCCAGCGGATTGACCATCGCCACTTCGATATGACGGCGGGTAAGGTGCTGCAGGTCGCGGCTCCATTCCTGTGCCAGCGGCTCGCTGGTCGCCACCAGCACCCGTTCGCCGTCCACCGCCAGGGGCAGGAAGCGATGACGGCGCGCATAGGCATGCGACACCAATGAAGTGACGCTGGCCACATCCACGCGGGTCGGATCGATCCTCAGGTAGCGCACGCCGGTGCGTCTGGCCAGCCATTCAGACAGTCGCTCCAGGCCCAGTTCACCGCCACCGGCAGCGGCCAGTTTCTGGTTGGCCAGCAGTACCAGTGGATGTACTTCGCTGGCGTTGCGCGCGCCCTGCGCGGAAAAGCGCACCCGCTCGATGTCCTGCGCGGCCACCAGGCCATCGGCGACCAGCGCCGCAGCGACCTGTTCGAAGTGCAGCCGGCCCGGCGGCAGGGGGGCAGTGCTGGCGGGGGACGGAATCATCGGGGCAGGGCCATCGGCCGGGTTCCTCGGAACAACTGACGCGGGAAAGGCGCCGTCGCCCGGCCTGCGGGGTGCCCCGCGCCCGGCGGTGGCCGCTCGTTATACTAGCGCACCCCTTTCGCAGGCCAAGAATCGTCCGCATGTCCGCGACCCCGACCGTTCCGATTACCTTCCAGGGCCTGATCCAGACCCTGAACCAGTTCTGGGCGCAGCAGGGCTGCGTGCTGATCCAGCCACTCGA
>JAFAFF010000040.1 GCA_023423605.1 Pseudomonadota bacterium | reverse complement strand
GCCGGGCTCTGCCCGGCTGACGGACCACCGCCCCCGCGTAGAGCCGGGCGGTCTGGTGCACCCAGCCTTGCGGCTGTCCGGTTCTGCTCCTGCAGAACCGTCGAACCCCGGCGAGTCTTCTCATCTGCCGCTTCTCCACCGGACAAATGAAAAGGGCTGCCCGCTGGGCAGCCCTTTTCATTTGTCTGGCGGAGAGGGGGGGATTCGAACCCCCGAGGCGCTATAAACGCCTGCCTGATTTCGAGTCAGGTACATTCAACCGCTCTGCCACCTCTCCGGGTGCCCCGGCGAACCGGGGACGCGCATGATACGAGGATGCGCGGAACTTCACAAGCCGTCGCGGCCTCAGGATGAAACGCTTCAAGCGTCCGCTTGCCGGATGCCCGGGGCCCCGCGATGATGCCCCTTCCCCCTGCGACTCGCCCCGCCTGCCTCTCCATGATCGAATTCGGACACCTCACCCATCCGGGCCTGCGTCGCTCGCTGAACGAAGACACCTATTACGGTGACAGTGAACTGTCACTGTGGCTGGTGGCCGACGGGATGGGCGGCCCGGCCTGCGGCGAGGTGGCCAGCGCCCTGGCCCGCGAAACCATCGTCCGCGAGATCCGCAATGGCGCGCCGCTGGCGCAGGCCATCCGCACCGCCGACGAGGAAATCATCCGCGCTTCGCGGCGCCGCAACGATACCCTGCCGATGGGCACCACCGTCGTCGCCGCGCGCGTACAGGGCAACCGCTATGAAGTGGCCTGGGTGGGCGACAGCCGCGCTTACATCTGGCGCGACGGCCAGCTGGCGCAGGTGAGCCAGGACCACAGCGTGGCCCAGGAAATGCTGACCCAGGGGAACCTGACGGCCGAACAGGCGCGTGCGCATCCACACCGCAACGTGGTCACCCAGGCGCTGGGCGTCACCGATCCTGCCCATCTGAATGTTGCCACCACCGCGGGCGAAATGCGCCCGGGCATGCAGCTGCTGCTGTGCAGCGATGGGCTCACCGAGGAAGTGGATGATGCGATGATCGCGCGCACGCTGGCCTTCGACGATGCCAGCGCGCAGGAATGCGTGGATACGCTGGTGGCCGCCGCACTGGATGGCGGCGGTGCGGACAACATCAGCGTGATCCTGGTGCGCTGCCACTGAGGGAATTCGTGGCGACCCACGGTCGCCACTCACATCGACTTCAGGCGACCGCGGTTTCTTCCACCCTGGGGCCATCCCACAAGGCATGGCCGGCCTTCTTGCGCAGCCGTTCCAGGCGCGCGGCATGCGCTTCCAGCTCCGAGGCGGTGGCCTGCACGCGCGGGCGCGGCAACAACCTGGCCGGGTCGAAGCCAGGCAGCGCCATCGCCCCCGCTCCGCCCTCTTCGGACATGTCGAAAGCCAGGTCGTCCTGCCCCGACGTGAGCGCGATATAGACGTCGCCGAGAATCTGCGCATCCAGCAATGCGCCATGCAGCTGGCGGTGCGAATTGTCCACGCCCAGCCGCTTGCACAGTGCATCCAATGAATTGCGCTGGCCCGGGAAACGCTCGCGCGCCAACGCCAGGGTATCCACCACCGTGCAGCGGTCGGTGATCCTGCCGTACTCCGGGCCCAGCCGCGCCAGTTCGTTGTCCAGGAATCCCAGATCGAAGGCGGCGTTGTGGATGATGAGCTCGGCGCCATCGATGAACGCCAGGAACGCTTCGGCCACCTGCGCGAAATCCGGCTTGTCGGCCAGGAACTCCATTGTCAGGCCGGTGACTTCCTGCGCGCCCGCTTCGAACTCCACGTCCGGCTTCAGGTACTGGTGGTAATGGTTGCCGCTGGGCCGACGCTTGAACAGCTCCACGCAGCCGATTTCAACGACGCGGTTGCCCTTCTTCCACTCCAGGCCGGTGGTTTCGGTATCGAGGATGATCTGACGCATGGGCTCAGTTTACCGCCACGCCGCCATCGCGTACCTGGATGGCCGCGTTGCGTGCCAGCAGGTCCACGCGCTCATTGTCCGGATCGCCCGAATGCCCCTTCACCCAGCGCCAGTCGATCTGGTGGCGCAGCGTGGCGGCATGCAGGCGTTCCCACAGCTCGCGGTTCTTCACCGGTGCACCGCCAGCGGTCTTCCAGTTCTTGCGGATCCATCCCGGCATCCATTCGGTCAGGCCCTGCCGCACATACTGCGAATCGGTGTAAAGCACGATCTGGCAGGGCTCGGTGAGCGCTTCCAGGCCGGAAATGGCCGCCATCAGTTCCATGCGGTTGTTGGTGGTATGCGCTTCGCCACCGCTCAGTTCGCGCTCGTGCGCCTTGTAACGCAGCAACGCCGCCCAGCCACCCGGGCCAGGGTTACCGAGGCACGAGCCGTCGGTGTGTACTTCAATGGTTTTCATTCGGTTCCAGGATCGATCGGGTCATGCCGGGGCTGGCCACTGCACCGCGCCAGCGCACGGGCAGCGGGGTCGGGCCCGGCAGGGCAAACGTGCGTTTTTCGGCGGAAAACAGGCAGGCTGCGCGGAAAGGCGCCAGCCGGCTGGCGCGCTGGGTGGCCGCCGGCCACACCGGACCGGCATAGCGGGTGCCGCCGCACTCCAGGCCCACGCCATCGAGCAGGTGACGCAGGCGCTGCGGCGTGCGCACCACCATGCCATGCCGCCGCCACTGCGTGCGATAGGGGCTGAACGGGTTGAGGCTGCTCAGGAACAGCCGCCCGCCCGGCGCCAGTACCCGCTCGCACTCGGCCAGCAGTACGCCCGCGTCACCGGCGGTGACATGCTGCAGCACGATCAGGTCCACGCTGTCATTGGCCAGCGGCAGCGGCAAGGCACAGCGCGCATCGCCGGCATAGCCCGCGCCATGGTCGTCCCGATGCAGGCGCAGCCCGCGCCCGGGCAATGCCGCCCCTTCCAGCCAGCGGGCACTGGGAGCCATCCACAACCAGGCCGGAGCAGGCAGCGATGCCAGCTGTGGCAGCAGCATCTGCTGCTCCAGGAGGAACAGTTCCTGCGCCGGTTCGCTGTCGAACCAGGAGGCGGGGGTCGCTTGACGTGAACTCTGCAGCGCGGGCATGGTCCCGATTCTATGCGACTGAAGGCTCATTCCATGCAACTGTCCGCCCTGCCCGCCTTCGCCGACAATTACATCTGGTGCCTGGCCGGCGATGATGGCGCTGCCGTGGTGGTGGACCCGGGCGACGCCGCGCCGGTGCTTGCCGCAGCCGATGCCGGCCTGCGCCCCCAGGTCATCCTGCTTACCCATCATCATGACGATCACATCGGCGGTGTGGGCGCGCTGCAGGCGCGATTTCCCGACCTGCGGGTCATCGCGCCGCACGAGGAACGCATCCCGATGGCGACAGAGCGCGTCGGCGACGGTGAATGCGTTCAGGCAATGGACCACAGGTTCCACGTAGTATCCGTGCCCGGGCATACCCGCAGCCATGTCGCGTTTCACACTGATGAACATCTTTTCAGTGGAGATGCATTGTTCAGCCTGGGCTGTGGGCGCCTGTTCGAAGGTACGCCGTCCCAGCTGCTGGCATCCCTGCGCAGCCTGGCGTCCCTGCCGGCGCAACTGCTTGTCTGTTGCGGCCACGAATACACCGTGTCAAATGCCGTCTTCGCGCGGCATGTCGACCCCGCCAACGCTGCCCTGCGGCAGCGCCATGAGGAGGCCTTGGCCATGCGCCGCGATGATCGCTCCACCCTGCCGGCAACGCTGGCACAGGAACGGGACTGCAACCCCTTCCTGCGTACCCACACCGCGGCCATCCGCGCTGCGGTCGCTTCCCATCTGGGGCGCGAAATGACCGACGAAGTCGACGTAATGGGCGGACTTCGGCACTGGAAAGACGGTTTCCGCGCATGATGCGGCGAAGTCTGCCGCTCGCCCTGGGCGTGTTGCTGGGGCTTGCCGGAACCGCGCATGCGCAATCCATGGGCGCCGGCATCACCCAGAACATGGCCGGCATTTCATCGCTTCCGCTGGAAGTCGCCGCCCTGCCGCCGCCGACGGTACGCAATGGCCAGGACATTTTCGC
>JAFAFF010000004.1 GCA_023423605.1 Pseudomonadota bacterium | reverse complement strand
CGCCCGGACCGGGAGGGGCCGTGGACTGCAGCCGGGCAGAGCCCGGCTCTACCTGGAAACAGGAACGCCGGCTTCACAGCCGGCGTTCCTGCAGTGCGTAAATCCGATCAGGCCTTCTTGATCAGATAATCCTCGACCTTCCTGCCCTTGGAGGTCAGTTCGGCCAACCAGCGCGGCTGCTTGCCACGGCCGGTCCAGGTTTCCTTGCTGTTGGCTGGATTGCGGTACTTCGGCGCTACCTTGCCCAGCTTGCGGCCGGCCGTCTTGGCCGGAGCCTTGGTGGCGGACTTGCGCGCACGCGGGGCCGGCTCGCCACCAAACAGTTCCTCGATGCTGTAACCCTCGGTCTTCGCCAGCTTGGTCAGCTGTGCGCGTACCTTGGTGATCGGGCGACGCTTGGCCACGATGGTCTGCTGCTTCTTGGCGGTGCGGATCAACGCACCCAGTTCGCGGGCAGACAGACCGGTCAGATCAATGCTCATGTAGTGCTCCAGATAATGTGGACAGGGTCTGCCGGTCCGTGGCTGGGGCCAAGGATAATGTGCATTTACTTCCAGCACAAACTGGAATGTGGTCACCGCGCTGACGCAGGAAAGAAAACGCCGGGAGATTTTCCCGGCGTTTCGTCATTAACCCAGCAGCCTGCGCAACAGGCTGTCGCGATCCAGGCTCTCCGCCTCGCTCGCCCTGCGTGAGCGATATTCGAAAGTGCCTGCGGCCAGGCCACGTTCGGAAACCACGATGCGATGCGGAATGCCGATCAGTTCCATGTCGGCGAACATCGCGCCGGGACGCAGCCCGCGATCATCCAGCGCCGCATCCAGCCCCCCCTCGCGCAGGGTTTCCAGCAACTGCGTGGCGGCCGTGGCGACGGCTTCGTCGCCCTTCGGATTGATCACGCAGACCACCACCTGCCAGGGCGCCATCGCGTCGGGCCAGATGATGCCGGCATCGTCGTGATTCTGTTCGATGGCAGCGGCGACGATGCGCGAGATGCCGATGCCATAACAGCCCATGCTCATTACCGCAGCCTTGCCGTTTTCATCGAGCACGGTCGCGTTGAGCGCCCTGGCATACTGCCGGCCGAGCTGGAATACGTGCCCGACCTCGATGCCGCGGGCGATCTTCAGTTCGCCGCCGTCACGGGCCTGCTCGCCTTCGCGCACGTTGCGGATATCGGCGGTTTCGGCCTCGGGCAGGTCGCGCCCCCAGTTCACGCCGGTCAGGTGGTAGCCGGTTTCATTGGCGCCGACGACAAAATCCGCCAGCGCCGCAGCATCGTGATCGGCAATCACGCGGATGGCGCGGGCCGGCGCCACCGGGCCGAGGAATCCCGGCGTGCCGCCGAGATATTCGGCGATTTCCGCTTCGCTGGCGAAACGATGGCCCGCCAGTCCCGGCACCTTGGCCAGTTTGACGTCGTTGATCTCATGGTCGCCACGGACCAGGACCAGCACGAAGTCCTGTTCGTTGGACAGCAGGCCGTCGCCGGTCATCAGCGCCACCGATTTCAGGGTGCGCTGCAGCGGAATACCGAGCAGTTCGGCGACCTCCGCGCAGGTTTTCTGGGTGGGGGTTTCCACCTTGCCCAGGGTTTCACCCGGTGCCGGGCGCGGCGCCGGTGCCGCGGCAACCGCCGCTTCCATGTTCGCCGCATAATCCGAGCCGGTGGAGAACACCAGCGCGTCCTCGCCGGAATCGGCGATCACGTGGAATTCCTGCGAGGCATCGCCGCCGATCGCGCCGGAATCGGCCTGCACCATGCGGAACTCCAGGCCCAGGCGGGTGAAAATGCGGTTGTAGGCCGCCTTCATGTTCTCGTATTCGCGCACCAGGTCTTCGTCGTGCAGGTGGAACGAATAGGCATCCTTCATCAGGAACTCGCGCGCGCGCATCACCCCGAAGCGCGGACGGATCTCATCGCGGAACTTGCTCTGCACCTGGTAGAAAGTGACCGGCAGCTGCTTGTAGCTGGAAAGCTCCTGGCGGGCGAAATCGGTGATCGCCTCTTCCGCGGTCGGGCTGTAGCAGAACTCCTGTTCCTTGCGGTCCTTGATCTTCAGCAGCTGCCCGCCGAATTTCTCCCAGCGCCCGGTGGCATCCCACAGCTCGCGCGGCTGGATGGTCGGAATCTGCAGTTCCACCGCCCCGGCCCGGTCCATTTCCTCGCGCACGATGCGTTCGACCTTGCGCATCACGCGCAGGCCCAGCGGCGACCAGGTGTACAGGCCGGAAGCGAGCTTGCGGATCATGCCCGCGCGCAGCATCAGCCGGTGGCTGGCCAGCTCGGCATCGCTGGGTGTTTCCTTGGTGGTATGCAGGTGGAACTGGGACAGGTGCATCGTCGGCATCGTCTAACGGCGGAAGCCGTTATTCTGCCAGCCCGGCGCCTGTCGTGGGCGGCTGGCCGCCCGATCCGCACGATCCGCGCAATCAGGATGCGGCGGGGCAATACGCCTTGATGGCGGCATCGGCCAGGGCGCGCTGACTGCTGCGTTGTTCCTCGCTGAGCGGGCTGTCGGCCTTGCCGTCGCCGTCGGTGTCCTGCATCACCTGCCCGCCACCATCGAGCAGGGCGAGATTGTCGCGCGCGGTGGTGCATTGCGCCGGCAACGGCGCTTCTTCCGCAGCCGGCGCCGTGCGGGTCCCTGGATCGCGGGTGAGCTGGCGGGTTTCGGCCACCTTTCCCGGCGGTGGCGTTTCCGAATACTGGGTTACGCCGTTGGCGTCCTTCCATTTGTAGACCTGGCCGGCCCAGGCGGGGGCGACGGCCAGCAACAGGCAGCTCAGGCAGAACAGGGCACGCATGGCGACTCCAGGCCGGACCGTGGGACAGAAGGTGATTGAAGCAGGCCGATTGCAGCATTGCCGCCGCCGGCTGGCAAGTCGATTAAACTCCGGGCATGGATCCGATCATACCGCCGCCGCGTTCGCGCACCATTTACCTGCTCCCCAACCTGTTCACCACCGCGGGCCTGTTTGCCGGGTTCTACGCCATCATCGCGGCGGCCAATGGCGATTTTGTCTACGCCAGCATCGCCGTGTTCGTGGCGGCGGTCATGGACGGCCTGGACGGTCGCGTGGCCCGCCTGACCGGCACCAGCAGCGAATTCGGCGTGCAGTACGATTCGCTGGCCGACCTGGTCAGTTTCGGCATGGCACCGGCACTGGTGATGTACCACTGGGCGCTGTCGTCGCTGAAGTTCGATGGCGAGCTGCTCGGACGGCTCGGCTGGGCCGTCGCGTTCCTGTATGCCGCCTGCGCGGCCCTGCGCCTGGCGCGCTTCAACACCCAGGTGACCGTGGTCGACAAGCGCTGGTTCGTCGGCCTGGCCAGCCCTGCTGCGGCCGGCCTGATGATGTCCTTCGTCTGGGCCTTCGCCGATGGCACGCTGGGCTGGAGCGGCGAGCAGCTGCGCTACGTCGCCCTGGCCGTGACGCTGGTCGCTGCGCTGCTGATGGTCAGCCGCATCCGGTTCTGGAGTTTCAAGGGAGGCGCTGCCAAGGGGCCGCGCGCCGACCGGGTGCCCTTCCTGGTGCTGGCACTGGTTCCCATCGTCATTGCCATCGCAGTGATCGACCTGCCACGGGTGCTGTTCGCGGTGGGAATCCTCTATGCGCTGTCCGGTCCGGTCATGTGGGCCCTGCAACGCCAGCGCAAGCGTCCGGATGCAGCATGAGCGGTGAGTCCCTGCCCTGGACGTCGGCCCAGCAGGCCTGGCTGCAGGCCATGGGTTATACCGTTTTCCAGGACGGTGCGCTGGAAATCGCAGCGAGCGGTGGGGTCGATCCGGCATTGACTGCAGGCCCTGCCGCGGTCGCGGACCCGTCCGCCGTGCATCTCAGCGCCGTTCTGGTGCCAGGCCTCGATCCTCGGCATGACGTCCGCCACGCATCGGCACGCCGTGCACCTGCCCCTGAATCGGCCAGCGAGCCGTCTGCTCCACCACCACGCCGCGCGCCAGCGGCGGAGACGCCAGGTCGCAACGCGCCGGTGCCTGCGCCACGGACCGGCACTGCCCGCCAGCCTGCCGTGCGCCTGCCGGACCGCCTGCAGATCGCCCTGCTGCGTGCCTCCGGTCGTAATCCCAGCGACCCGGCAACCCAGGCGTTGATGGAGACCTGGCCGCTGGACGTGCTGCGCGGCAATCCCGCCGCCAAGCGTGCCCTGTGGCCGCAGCTGCGCGCGCTGCGCAGGAAGGGAACATCGTGAGTGCCGTCGCCCGTCCCGGAACCGCCCATCTGCGCGCGCTGCACGAGAGCGACCTCAACGCGGTGATGGCCATCGAGGTGCGTGGGTATCCGTATCCATGGACGCGCGGCATCTTCCTGGACTGCCTGCGTGCCGGTTACCCGGGACTTGCGCTGGAAGAAAGCGGATTGCTGTCCGGCTATGCCGTGTTGAGCATCGCCGCCGATGAAGCCCATCTGCTGAACATCTGCATCGATCCCCTCAGCCAGGCACGCGGACTGGGACGTCGCCTGCTGCGCGCCATCGTGGCGCTGGCGCGTGACCGCGGCGCGCAGCGGATATTCCTCGAAGTCCGGCCATCCAATGCCCCGGCGCTGGCGCTGTATCACAGCGAAGGCTTCAACGAGATCGGCCGCCGGCCGCGTTATTACCCGGCGGCCGAAGGGCGCGAGGATGCGCTGGTGATGGCCATGGAACTGGTGGCCGACGACATCGAGACGATGCCGCCGCTTTGATTATTGGGGCGGTAGAGCCGGGCTCTGCCCGGCTGATGGAACCCGGTTGCCCGGTTGCCGGGCAGAGCCCGGCATCGCCTTCTACAGCTTCGCGCGCTGTTCGCGCAGGCCATCCAGCTGGGTGGTCCATTCGACCAGGCGCACGCGTTCCTGCTCCACCACCGCCGCCGGTACCTTGTCGGTGAATTTCGACAGTTTGGTCTCGCTCTTTTCCTTCTCACCTTCCACGCGCCTGATCTCCTTGTCCAGGCGAGCGCGTTCGGCGTCCAGGTCCACCAGGCCTTCCAGCGGCACCAGCAGCTTCAGTTCGCCGACGATCGCCGCTGCCGCCGGTGGCGCGGATTCGCCCTCGGCCAGCCACTGGATGGTTTCCAGCTTGAGCAGGAACGACATCGGGGCGGCGAAACGTTCGACGCGTACGCGGTCCTGCTGCAGTCCGGCCTGCAGGCGCAGTGGCACCAGCTTCGACGGGGCGACATTCAGTTCACTGCGCACGCGGCGCACCGCACTGATCACGGCCTTCAACCACTCGACATCGGCCTCGGCCTGGGCGAAATCGCCTTCAAACTCGGCAGCCGTCGGGTAGGGGCGCAGCGACAGTGAATCGCCGTCGATGCCCAGGCGCGGAGCGACCTGCTGCCACAGCTGTTCGGTGATGAACGGTGTCAGCGGATGCAGCAGGCGCAACAGCGCTTCCAGCACGTACAACACAGTGTGGCGGGTGCTGTCGGCATCGGCGGCATCGACCCCATTCAATGCGGGCTTGCTGAGTTCCAGGAACCAGTCGCAGAACGCGTTCCAGGCGAATTCGTACAGGCATTGCGCGAGCAGATCGAAGCGGTAGGCAGCGAAATGGCCATGCGCTTCGGCGGTGGTGGAGGCCAGTCGCGACAGGATCCAGCGTTCGGCATCGGTGCGCGGCTTCGGCGTACCTTCGAACGCCGCGCCTTCAGTGTTCATCAACGCGAAGCGGCTGGCGTTCCACAGCTTGTTGCAGAAGTTCTTGTAGCCCTCGGCACGGTTCATGTCGAACTTGATGTCGCGACCGTGGGTGGCCAGTGCGGCGATGGTGAAACGCAGCGCATCGGCACCATGGGCGGCGATGCCGTTGGGGAACTCGCGGCGGGTGGCCTTCTCGATCTTCTCCGCGGTCTTCGGCTGCATCAGGCCACCGGTACGCTTGGCGACCAGGTCATCGATGCTGATGCCGTCGATGATGTCCAGCGGGTCCAGCACGTTGCCCTTGGACTTGGACATCTTCTGGCCCTGGCCATCGCGGATCAGGCCAGTGAAATACACATCCTTGAACGGAATCTTTCCCGTCAGGCTGTCGGTGGCCATGATCATGCGCGCCACCCAGAAGAAGATGATGTCGAAGCCGGTGACCAGCACCGAAGACGGCAGGTAGCGGTCGAAACCGCGTTCGGCCATGGCCTGTTCGTTCGGCCAGCCCAGCGTGGAGAACGGCCAGAGCTGCGAGGAGAACCACGTTTCCAGCACGTCGCTTTCCTGGCGCAGCGCCACGTCCGCGCCCAGGCCATGCGTCTGACGCACCTCCGCTTCGTCACGACCGACGTAGCAGGCGCCGGCCTCGTCGAACCACGCCGGAATGCGGTGTCCCCACCACAGCTGACGGCTGATGCACCAATCCTGGATGTTGGTCATCCAGTGGCGGTAGGTATTGATCCAGTTCGGCGGCACGAACTGGATCGAACCGTCCTCGACCAGCTCCAGCCCGCGCCGCGCCAACTCGTCCATCTTCACGAACCACTGGTCGGTCAGGTACGGCTCGATCACCTGCCCGGTGCGGTCGCCACGCGGCACCTGCAGTTTGTGCGCCCTGGTCTCGACCAGGATGCCCAGGTCCTCGAGCTCGGTCAGCACGGCCTTGCGCGCGTCATAGCGGTCCATCCCGCGGAAGCGCTCCGGTGCGTTCTCGTTGATCGCCGCCACCGGAGTGAACAGGTTGATCATCGGCAGGCCATGGCGCACGCCCACCTGGTAATCGTTGAAATCGTGCGCCGGGGTCACTTTGACCACGCCGGTGCCGAATGCGCGGTCCACGTAATCATCGGCGATGACCGGCACACTGCGGCCGGTCAACGGCAACGTCACCGTGCGACCAATCAGGTGCACGTAACGCTCGTCTTCCGGATGCACCATCACCGCGGTATCGCCGAGCAGGGTTTCCGGACGGGTGGTGGCCACCACCAGGTAATCGCGGGTCTCGCGCAGGGTCTCGTTGCCGTCGGCGTCGCGCTCGACGTGCTCGTACGTCAGCCCGTCTTCCAGTGCATAGGCGATCGACCAAAGGAAACCGTCTTCCTCCGCGCTCTCCACTTCCAGGTCGGAGATGGCGGTCTTCAGTACCGGGTCCCAGTTGACCAGGCGTTGGCCACGGTAGATCAGGCCCTGCTCGTGCCAGCGCACGAAGGCTTCGATCACCGCCTGCGATGGCTGCGGATCCATGGTGAAGGTGCTGCGCGACCAGTCGGCGGAGGTGCCGAGGCGGCGCATCTGCCGCTCGATGGTGTCGCCGGACTGCTGCTTCCACTCCCAGACCTTGCCGATGAAACCCTCGCGGCCCAGCGAATCGCGGGTTTCACCCTTCCCTTCCAGTGCCAGGTTGCGGCCCACCACCATCTCCGTGGCGATGCCGGCATGGTCGGTACCCACCTGCCACAGCGTGTCGTAGCCGCGCATGCGGTGGTAACGCACCAGCGCATCCATCAGCGTCTGCTGGAACGCATGGCCCATGTGCAGCGTGCCGGTCACGTTCGGCGGCGGCAGCAGGATGGTGTAGGGCTCTCCCTTGCCGGACGGCTTGAAATGGCCCGCCTTCTCCCAGGCATCGTAGGTGTCCTTTTCGAAGGACGTCGGGTCGTAGCTGGAATCGAGTCGGGTCATGCGGGGCAACCGGGAAGGTATTCGGGGGAGGATCAGGGCGTTTGCGCGGCGCTTCAAGTGCGACGGCGCGCGCCCCCTTTACATGTTGTGCTTGGACAGCTGGTAACCGGCGTCCTTGTACTGCCGCCAGCGCTCGCGCAGCGGCTCACGCGCCTGCGGATCGGCCGGAACCACTTCCAGCACCCGGTCGCATTCGCCCATCCAGGGCGCATCGCGCAGGTTGATCACCAGCGGACGCGCCGGCGCATCGGTGCCGGGCGCGGCGATCAGCACCAGCGCTTCTTCCTCGTCCATGTCCTCGCCGGCAATCTGGTGCGGAATGTAGGCTTCATCGTCGAAGGCCCACAGCAGTTCGTCCAGTTCCTCGGCCTGCGCCTGGTCACGTGCAAGCACCAGGGTGAACAGCCCGGCATCGTTGGCCTTGCGCGCCAGTTCGCAGACCAGCCGCAGCGGTTCGGCGAGAAAGCGGGGCTTGGCGATCAGGTAGAAATCGGCGCGGGGCATGGTGGATCCGTAGCGGGGCAGTCAGGGGCGGCGGCAGCGCCGGAAGAAGCCCTGGCCGGCAGGCCGCCGGCCAGGGTGGGCCTATGACATCAGGCGCGGGCGGCCTGGTCCAGCAGCCACTGGCTCAGCAAACCGACCGGTCGACCGGTGGCCATGCCGCGCTTGCCTTCGTCGCTGGCAACCCCGGCAATGTCCAGGTGCGCCCAGCGCTGGCCTTCGGTGAAGCGCGACAGGAAGCAGCCGGCGGTGATGGCGCCGGCCCAGCGGCCGCCGATGTTGTAGACGTCGGCGAAGCTGGAATCCAGCATCGGCTGGTATTCGTCCCACAGCGGCAGGCGCCAGGCGCGGTCGAACACGTGCTCGCCAGCGGCCAGCAGCTCGTTGGCCAGGTCGTCATGCTTGGTCATCAGTCCGGCGGTCTGGTGGCCCAGGGCGACCAGGCAGGCGCCGGTCAGGGTGGCCACGTCCACCAGCGCCTGCGGCTCGAAGCGCTGCGCATAGGTCAGGGCGTCGCACAGGATCAGGCGGCCTTCGGCGTCGGTGTTGCCCACCTCGATCGTCTTGCCGGACATCGAGGTGATCACGTCGGACGGGCGGTAGGCATTGCCATCGATGGCGTTTTCAACCGCCGGCACCACCACCACCAGGTTCAGCGGCAGCTTCGCCTTCACGGCGGCCACGAAGGTGCCGATGACGTTGGCGCCACCGCACATGTCGTACTTCATCTCCTCGATGCCGCCCTGGGTCTTCAGGTTGACGCCACCGGTATCGAAGGTGATGCCCTTGCCGACCAGCACGTACGGCCTGGCGTCGCCGCCGTTGCTCCACTTCAGCACCACCAGCCTCGGGCGGTTGGCCGAACCGCGGGCCACGGCCAGCAGCGAGCCCATGCCGAGCGCTTCCATCTGCGTTTCGTCGAGGATCTCGGCTTCGGCGCCCTCGTGCTCTCCGGCGAACGTAACCGCCACCTCGGCCAGGTGCGCCGGGTTGCAGTAGTTGGGTGGCAGGTTGCCGAGCTCGCGCGCGAATTCGACGCCGGCGGCGATGGCCTGGCCCTGGGCCAGCGCCTGCGCGTCGTTTCCAGCAATGACCAGCTGCTGCAGGCCGGCGTCATCGGCCTTCTTGTTGCCGAAAGTGGCGGTGTAACGGTAGCTGGCGTGGTCGGCGGCGATGATGGCCTGGCGGATGGCCCAGGCGGCATCGCGTTCCTTCACGGGCAGGTCCACCAGGGTGAACAGCGCGCTGCGGCTGGCGCCGGTCTTCAGCGCGCGCACGGCGTCGCCGACGGCCTTCAGGTACTGCGGCACGCCGAAGCGCGCCGCATCGCCCAGGCCGACCACCAGCACGCGGGGCGCATTGACGCCCGGCAGGTCGTGCAGCAGGGTGGTGGCGCCGGTCTTGCCGGACACGTCGCCACGCTGGGCAAGGGCGGCCAAGCGGCCACCGCTTGCAGCGTCCAGCGCCTGCGCGGCGGGCGACAGAGAGTGGTCGGCGAAGGCGCCGACGACCACGCAGTCGACGTCGGCAGCGGTGGTCGACGCCTGGTTCAGGGTGAATTCGAGGGCCATTGATCAGATTCCGTTGTCAAATCCGTACAATCGCGGACCGTTTACGTCCAGCCGGTAGACTGGGCGGCACCGCGAACGAACCCGAGAGTTTAAACCACGGCCCATGTTGAAGCTCGACCGCTATCTATTGGGCGATTTCGTCCAGAGTTTCCTGGCCACCCTCATCGTCCTGCTGGTGGTCAGCGTCGGCGGCGTGCTGGTGGACATCCTCGGCAACATCGCCGATGGCCGGTTGCCGGCGCGCCTGCTGTTTTCGCAGCTGGGCCTGCAGTTCATCGTCTACATGCCGCTGATCCTGCCATTGGCGCTGATGCTGGGCCTGCTGCTGGCGGTGGCGCGGCTGTACCGCGATTCGGAAATGGCGGTGATCACCGCCATCGGCGTCGGCCCGCGCCGGCTCTTGCGACCGCTGCTGTGGCTGGTGCTGCCGGTGGTGGCGCTGATCGGTGCCTGCTCGCTGTGGCTGGGTCCGTGGGCCGACCGTACCGGCGAAAAGATGATCGACGAAGCCAACCGCAGCGTGCTGATGGCCGGGCTGGAAGCCGGGCGCTTCACCAATCTTTCCAATGGCGGCGTGGTGTATCTGTCGTCCATCTCGCCCGATGGCACCGGGCTGGGCCGGGTGTTCATCAACCGCCTGCGCGAAGGGCGCGTGGAAGTGGTATCGGCGGCGAGCGGCCGCCTGTTCTTCGAGGGGCAGAACCAGCGCTACCTGCAGTTGGACGATGGGCAGCAGATCGAAGGCCCCGCCGACGGTGGCAAGGACTACCGGCTGGCGACCTTCGCACGCAACGACGTGGCCATGCCCGATGGCGCGCAGACGCGCCAGTCCGACGATCCGGAACTGCTGCCGACCAGCCAGCTGATCGGCGACGAGCGGCCGGAAGCCAGGGCGCAGCTGCATTCGCGCATCGCCCCGCCGCTGATCGCGCTGGCGTTCGCACTGCTGACGGTGCCGCTGGCGCGCAGTTCGCCGCGGCAGCAGCGCTACGGGCGCATGATGCTGGCCTTCCTGGCCTACATGGTGGGCATGAACCTGATGTTCATCGGCACCGGCTGGATAGCCGATGGCAAGGTGCCGGCGGGGCTGGGATTGTGGTGGCTGACCTTGCCGCTGCTGGGGCTGGCGATATGGATGTACCTGCGTGACGGTCGCCTGTCGCGCCCGAAGAAGGTGAGCGCATGATCCCGCGCCCGATGCGTTTTGATTTCTACCTGGGGCGGGCGGTGTTCGGCACCGTGCTGCTGACCTGGGCGGTGCTGGTCGGCCTGGACGTGGTGATGGCCTTCTCCGGCGAGTTCAAGGATGTCGGCAAGAACGGCTATACCCTTGGGCATGCGGCGGCATGGGTGCTGTACACGGTGCCGCGCCGGGCCTATACCTTCTTCCCGACCGCGGCGGTGATCGGCTCGCTGATGGGCCTGGGCCAGCTGGCGGCCACCTCCGAGCTCACCGCGCTGCGTGCGCTTGGCCTGTCGCGCCGCCGCCTGAGCGTGTCGGTGGCGGTGGCGTTGTCGCTGCTCACTGGTGCCATGGTGGTCAGTGGTGAAACGCTGGCACCCTGGGCGCAGGAGCGCGCCGACAACATCCGCATGAGCGCCAAGCGCGGCGGCGACATGTCCGTGGCCCGCTACAATGGCGTATGGGCACGGGAGGGCGATACCTTCCTCAACGCGCAGAGTGGCGAGGAGCAGCTGACCGGCAAGGGCGGCACGCGGCTGGTGCTGCACGATGTGCGGTTGTACCGGATTGGTGCGGAAGGCGAGATCGAATCGCTGACCCACGCGGCCACGGCCGAACACGACGACAGCGGCTGGGTGCTGACCAAGGTGCGCCGTGACATCTTCGGCGAACGTTCGCTGCAGCGCGAAGAGGTTGAGCGCGAGCCGTGGAATTCACAGCTGGATGCCGGCGCGCTGGCCAACGGCATTTCGCGACCGCGCAATCTGCGCGCGGCGGACCTGCGCACCAGCATCGAATACCGCGAGCGCAATGGTCTGGATGCGCGCGATTACGAGGATGTGTACTGGGGGCGCTGGTTCTATCCGGTGAACGTGCTGGCCCTGTGCCTGGCGGCGGTGCCGTTCGCGTTTGGTTCGCTGCGCAGTGGCGGCATGGGCAAGCGGCTGTTCCTGGGCATTCTTTTCGCGCTGGGTTTCTGGTTGCTGCAGTTGTTCTTCGGGCGCATGGCCGGCGCGCTGAAGTTCGATTACCGCATCGCCTATGCACTGCCGCCGATCGTGATGCTGGTGGTGTCGAGCATGCTGTTCCGGCGACGCTCGGGCTGAGCCGGGGCCCGGGACGGCGGGTGGCGGTAGGTGGTGGGTGATGACCGTTGGTCATCACGCGCTTCAGCGGGTCAGGGAGCCGCTCTACCGTTTCTTCCGCTGGACGTAGCTTCCTGCCCGTAGGTACCTCGGGCCCACGCAGCCGGCTCGGCGAGTGCCATGAAATTCGCTTCCACCGGCAGGCGTGGTGCCGGACACGTGCCCGCCGGGGCCTGGGCATCGCCGGCCAACCATTCCTCCACCACGCTGCCAAGCAGGTCGATGCGCAACGGCAGGGTGATGTGGTCTTCGCCGCGCATCTCGATGTACTGCACGCGTGGGCTGGAACGGGCCAGCCGGCGTGCCTGGCTTACCGCGATATGCTGGTCCTGGTCGCCATGCAGCACCAGCATGCAGGCACGGGTGCGGGCTGCCGCTCGGCTGACGTCCACCCGGTCCAGGTCCAGGCCGAGCTTGCGGTTCGCCGCGGCGATCACCGTGTCCATGTCCAGGCCACCATAACGCCAGCGGGCGAAGCCGGCCAGGGCCTGCGCCTGCCAGCCACGCGGCTGCAGCGACAGCAGGTGCGGAATCATGCTGCGGATGGCGTCGCCTGCGTTGGCGAACGATTCCATGGCGACCACGCCGGTTACCTGGTCACCGAGCTTTTCCGCGGTGAACACCGCTGTCGCCGCGCCATAGGATACGCCGAGCAGATACAGCGGCCCCTGTATTTCGCCGCGCTGGCGGAGAGCGGCGATCACATCGACCACCTCGTCTGATTCCACCGTGCCGTAGCCGGCCGGTCCGGAGCCGGAATGGCCGTGGTTGCGCAGGTCGATGGTGACCACGCGATAGCCCGCCTGTGCCAGCTGCAGGGACCACGGCAGCATCGAATCGCCATCCATCATCCAGCCGTGCAGCAGCACCACCGTGCCGCGCGGCCGGTGGGGCTGGAAGATGCGGGCAGGGGACAGCCGCAGGTCCATGGCCAGCGGTGCGCCATCCTCGTGACGGGTGCGTGCATAGTGGTAGTGAAGGCCGTAGTCGCCGGCATCGAACGCGCGCCAGAACAGCCGCACGTCTTCGCGAGTGGTCACATGGCCGCTGCGGTTGGGCAACGTTGCAATGGTGGTGGCGATACGCGCCTGGTCCAGCAGCGGCGAGACGCCGCCGGGCGTTACCAGACGGTCGCTGAGGGTAGTGGCGGGGGAAGAACAGGCGGCCAGCCACAGGCAGGCGCAAGCCAGCAGCAGGCGCGTCATGTCGAATATTCCAGGAGTGGCCGGGCAGGCTACCGGCCGGGCCGGCAGGTCATCTATCGCGCTTCGATGACCACTTGATGACAGTGCAGCCGCCGTTCAGCTGTGGCCGCGTGTCGGAATGCCTTCAAGGCTTCGGCAGGCGTACCAGCCGCGTGCCGCTGGCGCGGTCGTGCCAGGCAAGGCGATCGCGGTCCACCAGTGCCCACCACAGGCCGAGGCCCGCCAACGACAGCGACAACGTACCGACGCTGTAACGCACCCACAGCGCACGTCGTGAGGGTGCGCCGCCGTCGCGCGCCACCAGGGTCAACCGCCACGGGCGCATTCCCAGCGTCTGCCCGCCGCGCCGCCAGCTCAACGTGGCGTACAGGCCAGTGACGATCCAGCAGCATGCCCACAGCGCCCATTGCCAGCTGCTGAAAGGGGCGATGTTTTCGCGTGCGGCGTGACCGGTGACGGTGAAGGTGATGACGAACAGCGTGCCGATGAACATCCACAATGCCAGCGCGGGCCACAGGTCATACAGCAGGGACAGCAGGCGCCAGCCCAGCAGCGATGCGGGGCGCCGGGGCGATGGGGCGGCGGCGGACGGGGTGTGGGCCATGCGCCGAGCATACGCAATGCTGGTGATGCGTGCCGCACGCCGCGTATGCTGCGCGCATGGTCGTCGCATCCACTCCCGCCGAACGTCGCCAGCTGGTGCAGGCGCTGCCCGGGCTGGAGGGCGCCGATGGCATCCGCATCACCCGTTTCCTGGACGCTGCATGGGCGGAAAACGGCCTGGCGCGGGCCACCGTGGACAGCTACCGCCGCGACCTGGAAGGTTTGGCACGCTGGCTCGACGGACGCGGCGGCGGACTGGCCGGAATCGATCGTGCCGGCCTGTTCGACTACCTTGCGTGGCGCACCCGGCATGGCTGGTCGCCCCGCAGCAACGCGCGCCTGTTGTCTGCGCTGCGGGCCTTTTTCGCCGATGCCGTGCGCCGTGGCGAACGCAGCGAAGACCCGACCGCACTGCTCGAACCGCCCAGGTTGCCGCGCTTGTTGCCCAAGGCGTTGGCGGAAAGCCAGATCGATGCGCTGCTGGCGGCGCCGGATGTGGACGACCCGGTTGGCCTGCGCGACCGCGCCATGCTGGAACTGATGTATGCCGCCGGCCTGCGCGTGAGCGAGCTGGTAAACCTGCCGGCCACGGCGGTGAACCTGCGCCAGGGCGTGCTGCGGGTTACCGGCAAGGGCAGCAGGGAACGGCTGGTGCCGCTGGGCGAAGAGTCGCAGCACTGGCTGGAGCGTTACCTGCGGCAGTCACGTCCGCACATGGTGGGGGGTCGCAGCGTGCCGGCCGATGGCCATGGGCAGGTTCCCCTGTTCATCGAAAGCAGCCTGTGGCCGCTGAGCCGGCAGGCATTCTGGCATCTGGTGAAGCGCCATGCCGCCGCCGCCGGCATCGATCCGGCGCGTATCAGTCCGCACGGTCTGCGCCACAGTTTCGCCACCCACCTGCTGAACCGCGGGGCCGACCTGCGCGCCCTGCAGATGCTGCTGGGCCACAGCTCGCTCTCCACCACGCAGATCTACACACTGGTGGCGCGCGAGCACCTGCAGAAGCTGCATGCCCGGCATCATCCACGCGGTTGAGGTACGCCGTGCGTGCTGCTGCCGAACTCCGGCGGCGGTGCCACCGGCGGGCAGGGGGCAGCTGCAGGCCGCGGCAGGCGTTCGCACAGACGCGCCAGATCACGGGCCTGTCGCCGCGTAGGGCAGAGATTGGACACCGTGTTGAGTGTCTGCGCCACACACTGTGCCTGTGTCTGCGAAGAGAGCCGTGCACGGATGCGTGACAACGCCTGGGCGTGCTCGCGTAGATCATCCACGTTGCAGCGCCGGCGCCAGTACTGCCGTGCCAGGTGTCTTTCCACCGATTCCACCGCACGCAGGCTGCGGATGAGTGCCTTCTGCCGCTGCGGTTCGTCCAGGCGCGGCTGCAGGCAGCGGCCGATCAGCGATTCGGCATGCAGCAGGTAGGCGCGGGTGCTGCGCAGCACCCGCGCCCGGAACCAGAGCACAGAGGCGTCAAGCCATTGCATGGTCGAGAATGTCGACTAGATGACCAGCGCGCCGACGCCACCATGCCTCGACGCCTGCCTGATGACGGGTTCGGATGGTGCATCGCTCTCGCCATCGGACCACGTATCCGAATCGTCCGCTTCGGAACAGCTCGCCTGGTGGTCAAGGGACGCGTACGTGCTCATGCTTTCCATCGATCCGATCGCCGAGTCGATCTTCGCTGCCAGGTCGCCCCACTCCTGCCATCGCGGCCCGCCCGCATCGGCGCATTCCCCTCTGCGGGCGGCCAGCAGCCGTTGCACGGCGTCGTTCTCCTTGAGCTCCCTGTACATGCTCAGCATGGTTCGCTTGGGCACCCATGCGTCCTGCGGATTCCACGGCTTCTGCCGGCGCAGGAGCACCAGTTGCTCGAACGTCAGGCGACAGCGTGCTTCCTCCGGCTGGGCACAGCCGGGATGGAATGTGCGCAGCGCTTTTTCCACGGCAGTATCCACCGAGGCGCTGAAGCTTTCATACGATGGAATCGCGTCATTCGACCGGAATATGCGCGCGGGTTCCCACCACTCCGGGAGAGCGAGTGGATCGCGAGGTGCACGGTGGATGGTGAGCTGCTCCGGGATAACGCACCGCTGATGATCGACCGCGGCAGCAGGCAACGCCGCCGGAGATCCTGCGTCTTCCGTTGAAGGTGTGGCATGGGCTGTTGCGAAATCCAGGATCAGCTGGCTGAGGGCCGCACGCGGCGCACCTGGCGCCACCGAGCAGACCTGGTTGCGTATCGAGAGCAGCTTCAGGTGCAGTGCGTCGTGAACCATCGCCGTGGAGATGCCAACAGCCGTATCCGCGCCGAAAGGCTGAGCGGATGCATTCACCCTCAACCCCATGACCGCCAGTTCCCGTGCCTGATCCAGGAGCATGGACGCGCTCAATCTACCCGTCTCGAACGCAGCCGCCAGCCGCCTCTCACGGTTGGATATGGCGGTCAGTGCGGAGTCCAGGCGCGACGTGTTGGAATACCGTTGGGCAAGCTCTACCCGGGCATGGAGATGGTTGAAAACATGGGCCCGGATCAGCAGGCCGAGCGGAGGAATGGGCATGGGGGCTCCTGGTTTCGCGTTCTACGGGCGAGGGTGCGACCATTCGAAGTCCTGTACTCCCATAAATCGCTCACCGCTAAATTTGAGACGCGATCTATTGGTAGAGCCGAGCCGCGACCTCCCCCGGCCGTGGCTGTGCGAGAATCCAGTCTCTCCATCATTGCGTGGGTTGTTCCTGATGCTACGAGTTCTTGCTGCTGCGCTGCTGGGCGCCATGAGTCTGTCGGCGTGCGCCCAACCGGCGACGCCCGTGGCCCGGGAGGGAGCCGTTTCCGCCAATGCGCCCACGCCGTCGGCAGCGAAAGCCGGTAGTCCGGAGCAGAAGGTGCGGGCCGCGCTGCAGCAGTTGGACCCGAACTACACGCCCGATTACGTCGGCGCCGCACCCTTTCCCGGCTTCCGCGAAGTAGTCGTTTCCGGGCAGGTGCTCTATGTGTCCGATGATGGCCGGTATGTGATGCAGTCGCAGCCTTACGACATCCAGGCCAAGGCCCTGGTCAACAGCGAGGGACTGCTCGCGTATCGCCGGAGCCTGCTGGAAAAGGCCAATCATGGCGACCGCATCGTGTTCGCCGCACCCAATGCCAAGCACACCATCAGTGTGTTCACGGATATTGAATGCGGTTACTGCCGCAAGCTGCATCAGGATATTGCCGAGCTCAACCGCAACGGCATCACCGTGGAATACCTGGCGTTCCCGCGCATGGGCCTGGGCAGCAAGGACTACACCGACATGATCTCGGTCTGGTGTGCCAGCGATCGCCGGAAGGCACTGACCGACGCGAAGCAGGGCAGGGCCGTGGCGGCGAAGAACTGCACCAACCCGGTAGCGATGCAGTACGCGCTGGGCCAGCAGCTGGGCGTGAATGGTACCCCGGCGATCTTTGCCGCCGATGGTACCCAGCTGGGCGGTTACCTGCCCCCGGCACAGCTGCGTGCGGCGTTGGACAAGGCCGGGCGCTGATACGCGCCTGGTTCCTCAGCGGCTTGGTGGCTGGATATCGCGGGCGGTGGCGATCTTCAACAGTTCGGGATCGCTTTCGATGTAGCGGGCCACGGAGTCGCGGAGGCGGAGATTGGCTGTCTTCCGTTCGTTTTCCGCATATCCCAGCGCCATTGAAATACTGGAAAAGAAGCAGTCGCCATCCCGCGGTACGTCATGGATGAGCGGGACACTGTCAGGATCCACCAACATGAAATGGTTGTTCTGGCGGATCAGCAGGATCTCTCCCGCCGTTGGTTCGGGAAGCAAGGGGGCATCCCTGCCGTGCGTGTAGATCCAGCGGCTTTCTTGTTGGCTGTAGAAGTGGAGGGAGTCGCTGTCGTAGTCCACGATACGCAGTGTCCTTCCCGCAGGCCAGGCGTCGCACTTGACGATGCTGGGTACCACCACGTCGATGGCGCCGTCGTTCCAGAACCCAGGGCGACGCAGTGCCTGCATGGCAATGCCCTGTGCGGGGGCAAGCAATCGTGCCTGTTCGACTCGCTTCGTCGGAGCGTCCACCGCAGAGTTGCGGGCTGCGCAAGGGTACCTGTCGAACTCCCGCCGCCGATCCGGAAGGCTCGCGCGTGGCAGCTGCAGCAGACGGTGGCTGCGAAGACGCGGCAAGTTCGCATGATGGTCGAAGCAGCGTGCCTGCGGAGCGGTCTGAGTCCCGCTGCGCCATGCAGGGCTCAGACCAGGCAGGCCCCGATTGACGACATTCACGTTTGCAAACGCCGTCGTTTCCGTGCCGGCTGACGTTCCTGATCGGAGCAGCGTTGTGGACCGGTCGGTCCGGCACGGCGCTGCGGCCGGTTGCTGTCTGCACAACGCTTCGAAGTACCTGATCTGGCGGGCTATGCTGGGCATCTTGGTTATCGTCTCCCGGGATACATGTTTCGTTCCGGCACTCGACGGGTCAACGGGTGCGTTGCTGAAGTTCCCGGAAAAGGCCGTTGGGATGTCGTTCTGCAATGTGGGGGCGATAACACTTGTGGCCGTCCGGTATTCGTTTGGGAATCCGCCCGCGGATGAGGTCCTCAAGGCGCGCCGGTTCCGGAGTGGCCATGCGCTTGCGATGCATGGCCTGGAGCAGTTCCGGTGCGGGTCGCGGCAAAGCGGGCAAAGCGGGCAACGTGGGCGAGGGCGTGCCGTGCAACTCTCCTGCCAGCCAGTTCTCCCGGACCGTGCGGATACGATCCAGCGCTTTCCGCACTTCACCGCCATCATCGGTACGCGTTGCCGTGTTGGATGAATGCCGGGTCGCGCCCTGGGTTTGTGCGGAAGGCGCCGTGGCAGGGGCAGTCACCGGCATCTGCGACCGCCAGCAGGGCTGCCGCATCGCACTCCCGCCAGGAATTCGTTCCGTTGCTTCCGCAGGGCGTGCATGGAGGAAGGTCGACGACGTGCGTGAACCGGACGTTTTCCATTGGGTCCAGTCAATCGGGGTGACCGTCCGGGCCCAGCGTTGCAGAAACGTCTGCGGGGAATCGCCGGTCTTTGCCGGGGCGGACGGCGCTTCGTGAATGAATGCCCTTCCGCTGACCAGGGCCGCGTCGGCAGGTAGGCCTGCCGCCTCCATCTGGGCCAGTCCCGTTCGTACTTCTGTCAGGCATTGAAGGGTGGATAGCAGCGTACCAGGGGGTGACACCAGGGCTGGATGCGGCGCCGCGCTGCAATGGCTGGACGATATCGGCGTTCGTTGCAGTTCCCTGGCCGCAGGCGTGCCGCCGGCCAGCCGGCCCAGCGTTCGGCCAGTGGTGGCATGGCCAGACGTTGCCGTGGCCGGCCCATGGCGTACAGCTGGCGGCGGGACGGAGTTGCTGACGCTGAGCAACCTTCGCCCGCCGGTGTCAGCGATTACGGTTCCCTGGCCGCCAGGCGGGCGATGTGTTGCGCTGACACCTGGACGCCTCCCACCGATGGATTGGTTGACGATGCTGGCAGGCGCAAATGGCGTCTGCTTCATTGATTCGCGGTCGCCTTCAAGCATTGCCGCCATGAACCGCAGTCTCGCGGCGGCGATACGTCCTGGCGGCGGGGAGACGGGAAGGCCTGGAGCTGACATCTGGATGGCTGCCAATGGAAGTTGTCTGGCAGCTTTCCCGCTTTCAGGCAGCGGGACCTTCAGAAAACAACCATGGTCCGCAACGGGCGCCGGGCAGGAATGGCCGCCACGGCTCCCCCAGCCGCTTCCGGTACAATGATGGGCCCGATTCCAACACGGTTCCCCGGACATGATGGTCCTCGAGGGCGCGCCCGCCCTGTCGCCGTTCCGCCGCGAACGCCTTGAATCCCGCCTGCAATCCCTGCTTCCGGTTGGCAGCCTGTCCGATGGTCTGCGCATTTCCGGTGCCTGGCACGTGTATTTCGTGCAGCCCGAAGGCCAGGGCATGGCCGATGTCGCCACGCTGTGCCGCATCCTGGAGGCCGGTGAGCAGGCCGCGCCGGTGGCCGAAGGCGCCATCCAGCGTTTCGTGGTGCCGCGCCTGGGCACGTTGTCGCCATGGTCGAGCAAGGCCACCGAACTGGTGCGCGGTGCGGGCCAGCCGGTCAGCCGGGTCGAACGTGGCCTGCGCATCGACGTGCAGGGCTGGCCGGCCGATCCGGCAGCGCAGCAGGCACTGGTCAGGGCTCTGCACGACCCGATGACCCAGTCCGTGCTGGAAACCGTTGAGCAGGGCGGTTCGTTGTTCTCCACGCCGGCCCGCGGCGAGCTGGAACGCATCGCCCTGGATGACCTGGAAGGGGCCAACCAGCGCCTCGGCCTGGCGATGGCGCAGGACGAGATCGATTATCTGCGCGAGCGTTTCGGCCAGTTGGGGCGCAGGCCGTCGGACGTGGAGCTGATGATGTTCGCGCAGGCGAACTCCGAACACTGCCGGCACAAGATCTTCAACGCCAGCTGGACCATCGATGGCCAGGAACAGGACCGTTCGCTGTTCCGGATGATCAAGAACACCCACCAGCAGACCCCGCAGCACACGCTCAGCGCGTACAGCGACAATGCCGCGGTGATTGAAGGCCACCCGGCCGCGCGTTACCGGCCGGACCCGGCCACCGGTGAGTACCGCAGCGAAGCGGTGGTGCCCAGCGCGTTCCAGATCAAGGTGGAAACGCATAACCATCCCACCGCCATCGCGCCGTTCCCGGGTGCTTCCACCGGTGCCGGCGGCGAAATCCGCGATGAGGGCGCCACCGGCCGCGGCGGCAAGCCGAAGGCCGGCCTGACCGGTTTCTCGGTCTCGCACCTGCGCATCCCCGAGCTGCCACAGCCGTGGGAGGCGCCGCGCGCGCTGAACCCGCGCATGGCTCCGGCGCTGGAAATCATGACCGATGGCCCGCTGGGCGGCGCCGCGTTCAACAATGAGTTCGGTCGCCCGAACCTGCTCGGTTATTTCCGCAGTTTCGAGTTGCCTGAAGGCGCCGAGCTTACCCGCGCCTACGACAAGCCGATCATGCTGGCCGGTGGCCTGGGTGCGATCGACCGCGTGCAGGTGGAGAAGATTCCGCTGCGGGCCGGCGATGCGGTGATCGTGCTGGGGGGGCCGGCGATGCTGATCGGCCTCGGCGGCGGTGCGGCCTCGTCGGTGGCATCGGGCGAAAGTGCCGAAGACCTGGATTTCGCCAGCGTGCAGCGCGACAACCCGGAAATGGAGCGCCGCTGCCAGGAAGTCATCGACCGCTGCGTGGCCATGGGCCTGGACAACCCCATCAAATTCTTCCACGACGTCGGTGCCGGTGGCTTGTCCAATGCCATCCCCGAACTGCTGCACGACTCCGGCGTGGGCGGCATCATCGACCTGGGCAAGGTGCCCACCGACGATCCGTCGCTGTCGCCGATGCAGCTGTGGTGCAATGAATCGCAGGAACGCTACGTGCTGGGCGTGGCGCAGGAACGCCTGGCCGAGTTCGCTGCGTTGTGCGCACGTGAGCGTTGCCCGTTCGCAGCCGTGGGCGTGGCCACTGCCGAGGAACACCTGGTGGTGGCCTACGGCGCGGTACCGGGCAGCACCCCGGCCGATGCCCCGATCGACCTGCCGATGGACGTGCTGTTCGGCAAGCCGCCGAAGATGCACCGCGATACCGCGCATCCGCCCGCACCGCGTTGGCCGACGCTGAAGACCAGTGGCCTGGACCTGCACGCGTCCGGCCTGCGCGTACTGGCGCATCCCACCGTGGCAGCGAAGAATTTCCTGGTCACCATCGGCGACCGCAGCGTGGGTGGCCTGACCGCGCGCGAGCAGATGATCGGCCCCTGGCAGGTGCCGGTGGCCGACGTGGCGATCACCCTGGCCGGTTTCGATGGCGTGGCCGGCGAGGCGATGTCCATCGGCGAACGGACGCCGTTGGCTCTTCTGGATGCCGCCGCATCGGCACGCATGGCGGTGGGCGAGGCGCTGACCAACCTGTGCGCGGCCCCGGTGGATGCGCTGGACGAGGTGAAGCTGTCGGCCAACTGGATGGCGGCCGCGGGTCATGACGGTGAAGACGCGCTGCTGTACGACGCGGTCAAGGCAGTGGGCATGGAACTGTGCCCGCAGCTGGATATCAGCATCCCGGTGGGCAAGGATTCGCTGTCCATGCAGGCGCAATGGCAGGATGCCGGCCAGGCACACAAGAGCGTGTCGCCGGTGTCGCTGGTGATTTCGGCATTCGCGCCGGTGGCCGATGTGCGCCAGCAGCTCACCCCGCTGATGCAGCGCGAGGAAGACAGCGAGCTGTGGTTGATCGGCCTGGGCGGTGGCAAGCAGCGCATGGGCGGTTCCATCCTGGCGCAGGTGCATGCCGACCACGGTGATCTGCCCGCTTTCGGTGGTCCGGTACCGGACCTGGATGATCCGCAGCGCCTGCGCGCGTTCTTCGAACTGATCCGCGATGCACGCCAGGCCGGACTGTTGCTGGCCTATCACGACCGCAGCGATGGCGGCGCGTTTGCCACCCTGTGCGAGATGGCGTTCGCCTCGCGCATGGGCCTGGACATCCTGCTCGATGCCTGGGGGGATGATCCGTTCCGCAGCCTGTTCAACGAAGAACTGGGTGCGGTGGTGCAGGTGGCCCGCGAAGACCGTGCCGCGTTCGCCGATCTCATCGAACGTCACGCGCTGACCGAGTGCGCGCAGCGTATCGCCCGGCCGACGACCGGTTCGGTGATCCGCGTGTCGCTGCATGGCGAGAACGTGGTGGAGTGGCGCTGGGAAGCCCTGTTCGACGCCTGGTGGTCGGTCACCCATGCCATGCAGAAGCTGCGTGACAATCCGGAAAGCGCCGACCAGGAACGCGAGGTCGCGCGCAGCTTCGCTGCGCCGGGGCTGAAGCCGAAGCTGATGTTCGACCTCGACGAGGATACCGCAGCACCGTTCATCAGCACCGGCGCGCGGCCGAAGGTGGCGATCCTGCGCGAACAGGGTGTCAACGGCCAGATCGAGATGGCCAACGCCTTCGAACGCGCCGGTTTCCGTGCGTTCGACGTGCACATGAGCGATCTCATCGAAGGGCGCGTCGCGCTGCAGGATTTCACCGGTCTGGTCGCCTGCGGTGGCTTCAGCTTCGGCGACGTGCTGGGTGCCGGTCGGGGCTGGGCCACGTCCATCCTGGAGCGCAACGCACTGCGTGATGCCTTCGCGGCGTTCTTCGCGCGCGATGACAGCTTCTCGCTGGGCGTATGCAATGGCTGCCAGATGATCAGCCAGCTGAAGTCGATCATCCCGGGCGCCGAACACTGGCCGCAGTTCCGCCGCAATGCCAGCGAGCAGTTCGAAGCGCGCACCTCGCTGCTGGAGGTGGTGGAATCGCCGTCGATCCTGCTGCGCGGCATGGCCGGTTCGCGCCTTCCGGTCGCCGTGGCCCATGGCGAAGGCCGCGCGGTGTTCGAAACGGCGGTGGACCAGGCGGCGGCCCGGGTGTCGCTGCGCTTCATCGAAGGCGACGGCCGCGTGGCCAGCCGCTATCCGCTCAACCCGAACGGGTCGCCGGATGGGATCACCGGGCTGACCACTACCGATGGCCGCGTCACCATCATGATGCCGCATCCGGAACGCACCCCGCGCGCGCTGAATCTGAGCTGGGCCCCGGCCGAATGGCAGGGCGATTCGCCGTGGATGCGGATGTTCCGCAACGCGCGCGCATGGTGCGCGTGACCGCTGGTTGATGATGCGGCGCGCCAGTGCCGTGGCGTATGGAGGCCCGACGGAAACCGTCGGGCCTTTTTTTTACATTCGCCGACGTTGGCGACTGGACGGCGACGTTGTGGACCCGACGCGCTGGCAGCTGGCCTGAGCTCTCCTCTACGCTCGGCATGCCTGAATGGCTAGAAGCGTGAAAAGCATCACGTCAATCCTTTTTTGTCGGTCAAACTATTGACGTTGTCTAACGTTCACGTTACATCTTCTATCTCGTTCTGGAAGTGTTCAGTCAGCCGTACCCGCAGGATCGCGCGCACCGCTGTACGTTTCTCTGCTCGCGGTCCGGCAACTGCAGTAAATCTCGCGAATAAACGCCTTCAGGGGACGTTGGGCCGATGCGCCCGGCGATGGCGTTGCTTTGCCCGAAAACCAGTCCAACCAGGAGCCGCATCAGATGAATCGGATTTATCGCAAGGTCTGGAACAAAGCACTCGGACAGATGGTGGTGGCCTCGGAGCTGGCCTCTTCCGACCAGCCTGGGACCGTCGTCGACAAGCGATGCCGCACGGGCAGCGCTCCGGTCCTGGTAGGCGCTGTGCTGGCCCTTGCGTTGGGATGGACCGAGGGCATGCCGCAGGCTTACGCGCAGTCGGTGGCCGTGGGGGGCAACGCAGCCTGTGAACAGGCTGACGGCAGCCCGGCGTCGTGTGCGGTGGCGGGAAGCGCGAGTGCGAGTGGGATCAACGCCGTTTCGGTGGGGGCCGGCAGTGGTTCGAATGGCGTGTTTGCCGTTGCCATCGGCAGCTCCAGCGTGGCCGGGGCATCGTTGGCCACGGCAATTGGCGGCGGCGCGCAGGCAACCGCACTGGGCAGCTCGGCACTGGGTGCCGGCAGCGCTGCCTCGGCCAGCAACAGCGTGGCGCTGGGTGCCGATTCAGTCGCCGATCGCGCGGACAGCGTGGCGGTGGGCAGAGCCGGTGCGGAGCGCCAGATCACCAACGTGGCGGCCGGTACCGAAGGCACCGATGCGGTGAACCTGGACCAGCTGGATGAAGTGGCGGCCGTGGCCGACACCACGGCGAAATACTTCCAGGCCACCGGCAGCGACGACAGCGACGCCGGGGCGTTTGCGGCCGGTGCCAACGCCACTGCCATCGGCGAAGCCAGCAACGCACTGGCCGATGGCAGCACCGCGTTGGGCGGTGGCGCCACGGCGGTGGCCGGCAACGCCACGGCGGTGGGCTTCAATGCATTGGCCGCTGGCCAGAACAGTGCCGCGTTCGGCAACAACGCGCAGGCCACCGGCCCGGGCAGCGTGGCGGTGGGTGGCGTGG
>JAFAFF010000343.1 GCA_023423605.1 Pseudomonadota bacterium | reverse complement strand
AAATGCGCCACCACGAAGTAGGTGTCGTGGTACTGGAAATCAGCCGCCACGATGGCCAGCATCAGCCCGGAGAAGCCACCGATGGTGAACAGGATGACGAACGCCACCGACCACAGCATCGGCGCTTCGAAGGTCAGCGAACCACGCCACATGGTGCTGATCCAGTTGAACACCTTCACTCCGGTGGGGATGGAGATCAGCATGGTGGCGAACATGAAGTAGATCTCGCCGCCCAGCGGCATGCCCACGGTGAACATGTGGTGGGCCCAGACGATGAACGACAGGAAGGCAATGGCGGCGGTGGCGTACACCATCGCCTGGTAGCCGAACAACGGCTTGCGGCTGAAGGTGGGAATGATCTCGCTGACCACGCCGAACGCGGGCAGGATCATGATGTACACCTCCGGGTGGCCGAAGAACCAGAAGATGTGCTGGTACATCACCGGGTCGCCGCCGCCGGCTGCGTTGAAGAAGCTGGTGCCGAAGAACTTGTCCGTCAGCAGCATGGTCACCGCACCGGCCAGCACCGGCATCACCGCGATCAGCAGGAACGCGGTGATCAGCCAGGCCCAGCAGAAGATCGGCATCTTCAGCAGGTCGATGCCCGGTGCGCGCATGTTGAGCACGGTGGCGATGATGTTGATCGCGCCCATGATGGAGCTGATGCCGGCCACGTGGATGGCGAACACGCTGAAGGCCACGTTGTAGCCGCCCTGCAGCGACAACGGCGGGTACAGGGTCCAGCCACCGGCCGGTGCACCACCGGGCAGGAACAACGTGCCCAGCAGCAGGGTGAAGGCGACCGGCAGCAACCAGAACGACCAGTTGTTCATGCGCGGCAGCGCCATGTCCGGTGCGCCGATCTGCAGCGGGATCATCCAGTTCGCCAGGCCCACGAAGGCCGGCATCACGCCGCCGAAAATCATCACCAGCGCATGCACGGTGGTCATCTGGTTGAAGAATTCGGGCTTGACGAACTGCAGGCCCGGTTGCGCCAGCTCGGCGCGGATGACCACGCTCATCGCCGCGCCGATGATGAACATGATGAAGCTGAAACCCAGGTACAGCGTGCCGATGTCCTTGTGGTTGGTCGAGAAGAACCAACGGGCGAAGAACCCCTGCTGATGTCCGTGGTGATCGTCGTGCCCAACTGCCGAGTGCGCCATTGCCACTACACCTCTTCAGATCGCTTCAGGTCCACGGCTGCAAGCAGGCCGCGGGCGGATTGCATCAGGCGTTTCCGTCCTGGGGTTCTGCCGGCGGTGGCGCCGTCAGCGGTGGTGCCGGCTGCCGCGGTTCGGTGCCGGGTCCCGGCTCCGGCGCTGCTTCGGGACCACCGGGGGCCGGTGCCTGCGGGCCTCCCGCCGGTGCCGGCTTCTTCTGCGCGAGCCAGCGCTTGAAGTCTTCCTTGGACACCGCTTCCACCACGATCGGCATGAAGCCGTGGTCCTTGCCGCACAGCTCGGCGCACTGCCCGCGGTAGACCCCGGGCGTTTCGATGCTGGTCCACGCTTCGTTGATGAAGCCGGGGATGGCGTCCTGCTTCCAGCCCAGCGCCGGCACCCACCAGGCATGGATCACGTCGTCGGAGGTGATGACGAAACGGACCTTGGTATCCACCGGCAGCACCAGGCGGTTGTCCACGTCCAGCAGGTAGTGCGGATGGCTCTCGCGGGTGGGCACCGTGCCGCTCTGGCGCACGCGGTCGGACTCACGGTCCAGGCGGCTGGTGAATTCCACGCCTTCGCCCAGGTATTCATAGCGCCACATCCACTGGTAACCGGTGACCTTGACGGTCATTTCGGCATCGCGGGTGTCGTACATCCTGATCAGGTTGGCGGTCGCCGGCCAGGCCATCACCACCAGGATGATCACCGGGATCACCGTCCAGATGACCTCCGCCCTGGTGTTGTGGCTGAAGGTGGCGGCGACCGCGCCCTTGGACCGGCGGAACTTGAAGCACGCATAGAACAGCGCACCGAAGACGATCACGCCGATGACCGTCACCACGATCAGCGACAGCATGTTCGATTCCCATGCCAGCCGCGATGTCTGCGTCACCCCTTTGCCCATGTTGAGCTGCCACGGCTTGGGATCGGCCGACTGCGCCCATGCCCATGACGGGGCCAACAGGCCCGCAATCCCCGCGCCGATCCCGGCGAACCGCTTACCACCCCACCCTCTGCGTTGCTTCATTGCCTAGACCCTTGACGTCGTCGGTGACCGCCATCGCTGGCGGCGAGCAAGCTTTCAAGCGCTTCAACAAGCGTCTGGCGTTCGGCTGGTGCGAGGAAACCGCCTACCTCCACCTGCCGGCCGCTGGACGCCAGCCGGACCCTCTGGCCATCGGTGAGCAGGCGCACCCAATGGGGATGGGCCTGGAACACCGGCGACCGACCGGGCGCGGGGATCACCTCCACGCACGCCGGCACGACCCGGATCTCCTCCTGCCGTTCACCACTGCGCCATAAGGCACGCAGCGCCGCTGCCAGCAGGAGGCTGTACAGCAGCGCGAACACGGGTGCGAAGACATTGCCGGCCAACCAACCCAGGCCGGCCACCAGCCACATCGCACCCGCCAACACGGTGAACAACAGGACGAACTGCCGGGCATCGAGCGCCCGTGGGGGACGCAGCCGCAGTTGCGTACCTGACCCATCCGGAGCTGCAAGCACCTCGATCATGTCGCAACCGCATTCCTGCCGCGGGAAACGTCTTGATGGTAGCCCTGCTTTCTCGCCCGTAGCAAGGTCCATTCACGTGCAAGGCCCATGCTGCAGCACAACATGATGCCGTCAGACGTTTTGCCGAATTCAGCACAAATCCATGAACGTCCCCCGGGATAGCTGAATCCTTTGCAGCACGGCGCTATCAGGAAAGATGCACACACCCCGGAAAGGGCTTTTACGCGAGCGAAAAATGATTAGAATCGCCAAGTTTTCCACTGGCCGGACCGGCATGAACGCACCTTCCCTTTCGCCCGCTGCCTCCGGCTTCGCGCCGCAGCCGGTGGCGCTGCTGTCGCCGGAAATCCCGGCCTCCTCCTCACCACTCCGCCAGGCCATCACCGATGCCTGGCTGAAGGACGAGGCATCCCACGTCACCGAACTGCTGGCCCAGGCACGCCTGCCGGCCGACGAGCAGGCCCAGGTGCAGGCCCTGGCCGCCGATCTGGTGG
>JAFAFF010000337.1 GCA_023423605.1 Pseudomonadota bacterium | reverse complement strand
CAGTGGCTTCCAGGATCAGCAGGCCCGCGCCGGACTGCGCCATCGTGCCCAGGTGGATGGTGTGCCAATCGCTGGCCTGGCCATCTTCGGCGGAGTATTGGCACATCGGTGCGATCACGATGCGGTTGGGCAGGGACAGGGGCCCGAAGGTGACGGGCGAAAGCAGCTGGCTCACGGTGGGGTTCACAGGAAGGGGAAAGGTGAAGGGTGTATTGCAGCGCCGTGGGGGCCGCAGATCAAGCGCTGTGGGTGCATGGGCTGGCCGCGCGCGGTTCCAGCCACGGCGCCAGCGCCTCGGCGCAGTCGCGTTCATCCTTGAAGACCAGCAGGTCATCGCCACGGGTGCGCCCGCGATTGAGCGCGGCCACTGGAAGTCCGGCGGAGGCCGCAGCCTGCACGAACCGGAAGCCGGAATAGACCATCAGCGAGGAACCTACCACCAGCACCGCGTCGGCCTGCTGCAGATGGGCGTGCACGGCTGCCACGCGGTCGCGCGGGACATTTTCCCCGAAGAACACCACGTCCGGTTTCAGCACGCCACCGCAACTGGTACAGGCAGGCACTTGGAACCGCGCGAAATCCGCTTCCAGGTCCGCATCGCCGTCCGGTGCGATGCCGGCTTCCAGGGTGTCCCAGCCGGGGTTGGCATCGAGCAGGCGCTGCTGGAATTCGGCGCGGTCACTGCGCCGTTCGCAGCCCATGCAACGCACGCGGTCCAGGCGCCCATGCAGATCGATGACGTTACCGCTGCCAGCACGCTGGTGCAGGCCATCCACGTTCTGGGTGAGCAGCAGTTCGATCCTGCCCTGTGCTTCCAGCGCCGCCAGCGCGTGATGGGTGGGGTTCGGCTGGGCCAGGCCGAAGCGTGGCCAGCCCAGCAGGCTGCGGGCCCAGTAACGCTGGCGGGTACCCGCCTCGCCCATGAAGGCCTGATAGGTCACCGGCGGCGTGCGTTTCCATTGGCCGTCGGCATCGCGGTAATCGGGAATGCCCGAGGCGGTGCTGCAGCCGGCGCCGGTCAGGACGAACAGGCGGCGGGCGCGCTCGATGAAATCGGTCAGCGGCTGGCTCATGGACTTCCAGATGGGGGCGCGAGCGCCCTGCTGCAACTATGGGTTCACGCCGTCGGCGTACTGCCCGGCAGCGCGGGAACGGCGACCGGCTGGCCATCGTCGCCCAGCGCGATCATCACGAAGTGACCGCGGGTGCAGAGCTTGCGCTCGCCACTGTGCAGGTCCTCGGCGATCAGCTCGACCTCCACCTTCATGGAACTGCGCCCCACCTCGACGATCCGGCCGATGGTTTCCACCATCTGGCCGATGCGGATCGGCAGCTTGAAATCGACCTGATCGCTGCGCGCGGTGACCACGGTGCGGCGTGAATAACGGGCGGCGGCAAGGAATGCGGCCTTGTCCATCCATGCCAGCGCCTGGCCACCGAACAGCGTGCCCATGTGGTTGGTGTGGTTGGGGAAAACGATCTCGGCCATGCGCACTTCGATGGGCGGCAGGGTGTCGGGCAGATCGCGCATGGCGGCACCATGAAAAAAGGGGGACGGAGGCAGTTAATCAGAATTAACTGCCTCCGTCCCCCTTTTTCGGGGTCAGAAGTTCATGTCGAAGGCGACTTCGCCCTGTACGCCCACCTGGTAGGCCGAGGGACGACGCTCGAAGAAGTTGGTCAGTTCCTGTACGTCCTGCAGTTCCATGAACGGCAGCGGATTGCGCACGTTGTACTTCTTCTCCATGCCCAGCTTCTGGAAATGGTTGTCCGCGCAGTGCTGCAGGTACTGGCGCATATCGCGGGTGGAAATGCCCGCCACGCCACCGGAAAGCACGTCTTCGGCGAACTGCACTTCGCATTCGATCGCTTCGGCCAGCATGTCATAGACCTGCTGCTTCATTTCGTCGTCGAACAGGTCCGGCTCTTCCTCGCGCACCACGCGTACGGATTCGAACGCGAAGTCCATGTGTGCGCTTTCGTCGCGGAACACCCAGTTGGTGCCCGACGCCAGGCCCGGCAGCAGGCCGCGCGAACGGAAGTAGTACACGTAGGCGAACGCGGCGAAGAAGAACAGGCCTTCGATGCATGCGGCAAAGCAGATCTGGTTCAGCAGGAACTGACGGCGCTGTTCACGGGTTTCGATACGCGTGAGATCCTGGATGGAATCGATCCACTTGAAGCAGAAGTCCGCCTTCTTCTTGATCGAATCGATGTTTTCCACCGCAGCGAACGCCTTCACGCGTTCCTCCGGATCCGGCAGGTAGTTGTCCAGCAGGGTCAGGTAGAACTGCACGTGCAGCGCTTCTTCATACAGCTGGCGCGACAGGTACATGCGCGCTTCCGGCGCATTCAAGTGCTGGTACAGGTTCAGCACCAGGTTGTTGGAAACGATCGAATCACCGGTGGCGAAGAACGCGACCAGGCGGTGGATCAGGTGGCGGTCGGCCGGGGACATCTTGCCGTGCAGGTCGCTGATGTCGATCTGGAAGTTGATCTCCTCCACCGTCCAGGTGTTCTTGATCGCGTTCCGGTACATGTCATAGAACTGCGGATAGCGCATCGGACGCAGGGTCAGTTCGAAGCCCGGGTCGAGCAGCATCTGGCGGGGTTTGTCGGCCATGGGTGTTTCCTTCGTTTCTCGGGTCGGAACGCCGGGCACGGCCCGGCGCTACCTTGATTGTTCGGCAGCCGGCAGTGGGGTGCCGGCGGGACCGGCACAGCGCGTTTTACTGGCAGGCCTCGCAG